>JAIXWP010000125.1 GCA_027491215.1 Flavobacteriales bacterium
TCATCATAAACATCATCTGCTCTTTTTTCTAAATCTTTGATTTTAGAAAGACTTGCTCTCATTTCAACAGAATAGCGCAATGAAGGCATATTTTGGATAATGACATCGAGTTCCTTTGCTCCTTCATAGATCAGGTTTGACAACACGAGCATAGATGGATGAATCTGAGTGATCTTATACAACTCAATTCTTTTAGATGTACCATGAATAAAATCAACTACATCATCAAGAGTGACGGCCAATGCCTGAATATCTTCTCTATCAAAAGGTGTTACGAATGTTGACGCGGCTTCCTTTAGAATACCGTGGGTGTACTCATCACCTTGATTTTCTAATCTTTCGATTTCCTTATGAGCGTTGATTCTAGTAACGCTATCGCTGTGAAGCGCAATTTTCAATGCCTCTGCTGATGCGACCACATTCGCTGATGCTTGTACAAACAAAGGAAAAAATTTCTTGTCTTTGGGGACAAGTGATTGAAATATTGAATTCAGTGAAATCATATCCTAATTAAAGTGCTAAAGTATACCATCAATGCTAGTCTAGCATTAATTCACTGTTGCGTCAATGTAAATTATGCTTCGTTTTCCGACGAACCTTGTTTTTTTTCCTTGACGAAACTTGCTCTTTCTCCTCTAAACAACTCATATGCCTGAAACTTACATTCGAGAGGTCCATTCATAAGATGTTTTTTTGCCGCAGTTTTCAATCCAATAAATTTCAGAGCCTGAAGATTGGAAGAAATTACCCAAGCTTTAAATCCAGGCCAATTCTTTTTGAAATGATCGCCTATTCTTTTATACAAAAAATCAAGTTGATCTGGATCCATTCGTTCGCCATATGGGGGATTTAAAACCACTAAGCCAGGGTTACCTTCGGGTATTATTTCAAAAAAATCCTTTTTTTCTAGAACTATATAGTCATCGAAGCCCGCTTCTTCAATATTCAGTTTTGCCACGCCGAGTGCCCTTGGCTCCACATCAGATGCATAAATCACACCGGTTGGTTCAACGAATTTCTCCATTGCTTCTTTGAGGATTTCTTTCCAAAGATCTTCATCAAAGTCGCGCCAGGTCATGAATCCAAAGCCATCTCTATTCCAGCACGCGGGCATATTTTGAGCAACATAAGCTGCTTCTATGGCAAATGTCGCGCTGCCGCACATAGGATTATAAAGATCTGTTTCTCCTTTCCATCCCGTGTGAACTACCATTGCCGCTGCTAATACCTCATTCAGTGGAGCTTCTCCTCCTCTAACGCGGTATCCTCTTCGATTGAGTGATTCTCCGCTGCTGTCAATAGAAAGAGTTACGTTTTCTTCATCGATGTGAAGAAGAAATCTCACATCTGGATTTTCGGTGTCAACGGATGGTCGCTCTCCACTTCTTTCCATAAAATAATCAGCCAACGCATCCTTTGCCTTTAAAGCAGCATAGTGTGGAAGCTTGTACTGACGGGAGTTTACAGCTGCATCAAACGCAAATGTTTGATCCTTTTCAATCACTGACTCCCAGGGGAATTTGAGCAATCTTCTATAAAGTTCCTCTGGATTTCTTGAACGAAAATCAATAATTGGAACGAGCACACGTAAGGCAGTGCGCAATTCTAGATTACAACGGTATAAGAATTTTAGGTTTCCCTTGGTATGAACGATTCTTTTTCCAATCTCGATGTGAGTTGCACCGAGGTCTCTCAACTCCTTTTCCAATAATGGTTCTAGGTGTTGAAGTGTTTTTATGGAAATATCAAATTCCCCTTCACTAAATCTTGACATTCTAAGCTCCTGCTTTTTTTACTTTATAATTCATTTGCTGGAGCAAAGTGACAATTTTATCTCTGTGATCACCTTGGATGATTATTTCCATATCCTTAGCGCTGCCTCCAGTGCCGCACTTATTCTTGATGATTTTGGCCAAAGCCTCTAGGTCTTCAATTTTCCCTACAAATCCTTTAATCACCGAGGCTGTTTTTCCACCACGGTGATTTTTTTCAAGCCATACTCTTAAATCTTGCTCTTTTGGAGTAAGCGTTTCCATTTCTGACTCATCGTTTGAAAAAGATATTTCTCTATTTGTGGAGAAAACCAGTCCTCCTAGTGCGTCTAAAGAATTTGCTTTTGACTTTGCCATGGTGCAAATATACGCACTAGGCTTGTTTTACTGATTCTTCGGGAGAATTAGAAGAAAGCAAAACTACATCGATGAGCATGTGAGCGACAATTGCAGTGATCAAACCGAACTGTATCGTGGCCCAACCTATCCATGCAATAACCAATGTCATCCAAATACCATATATAGATAGTCTCCAATTTCTTGGGTCGAGATAGCCGTGAATGGCTACAAATATGACGGAAGTAACTGGAATCCCAATGAAAGGTTGGATTGAGCCGCGAAATAACAACTCCTCGCCTACTCCTGCACAGAATGAAATCAACCAAATTTCCGAAGTATTTAAGTCGAGTCCATCAAACATTTTTTCATATTTCTTTCTCACGGGAGCCATGAGCTTAGTCAATATGAGCATTGATGAGAGTTTACCGGCAATCAAGCCAGTGGCAATTCCGATCCCTACTTGCACATACCAAGAGCTTTTACCTAAAATCAGAACCGCTAAATCGACGCGATCGGTATAAAAATGAAATAGCAAAGAAATAGCAGACATGCCCACAAGAGTAAGCAGCCCGAGACGTTGCATGATATCTGAATTAATCATTACTTGATAGACTGGACGAGCGATGTCATATCGCTTCCACTTGGGCTTTGGAAGATTTCTAGATCAAAATATGGCACTGCAGCAAACAAATGGTCGAAAATATCTGCTGCAACTTTTTCAAAACCTTCAAAATCCTTTACAGAAGAAAAGGCATAGATCTCAAGTGGAAGACCATGCTCTGTAGCTTGAAGTTGTCTTACCATGAAGGTCATGTTTTTATTGATATGAGGATTTTGCTCGAGATATTTTTCTGCATAAACCCGGAAAATCCCAATATTGGTCATATGTCTACCATTGACAAGCACTTCCTTATTGACTTGGTTAATCAAATTATACTCTGAAATTTCTTGATCTCTTACAGACAAATAAGGCGCAACTCGTTCTACTTTCATCAATCTATTATACAAATCAGCGTCACAAAACTTGATACTGCTGATTTTTATATTGATAAAACGTTTGATTCGGCGGCCGTCGCTCTCTTGCATTCCTCGCCAATTCTTGAAAGATTCGCTTACGATAGCATAGCTAGGAACGATAGTAATAGTCATATCCCAGTTCTGAACTTTGATTGTTGTGAGATTAATTTCTACAACTTCTCCATCGGCACCGTATTTATCGACACTTATCCAATCGCCGATACGCACTAAATCGATAGCACTCATTTGAATACTAGCAACAAAACCAAGTATAGGGTCACGGAAAATCAAAAGAAAAACTGCAGTTACAGCACCAAATCCAGTAAGGATATAAATTGGACTTTGGCCAACGATGATCGCCAGAATAAATACAAACCCAACAAGATAGAAAACAATTTTTGCAACTTGCTTATAGCTTCGAAGCGGTTTGTCCTTAAGTGAATCAACCGTTTCAAGTATTCCGAGAATGGCATTTAATAACGAATTGACAGCAAACATGATGCTGAGCACCACGTAAATTTGGGATGCTGCCACTGCAAATTCTCTCCAATTAGGAAAATCTCGGAATAAAATAGGAGAAGCTTTGGCAATAACGATAGCAATTATGATGAAAGAAATGCTGCGGAATACTTTGAACTTATAAAGCGTATCATCCCATTTAGATTTTGATTTGCGAACAATGCGCTTCACTACTCTAATAATAAAGAATCTGGAAACAGCCCAGATCAAAGTACAAAGCAGCAATAGTCCAAGAAGACCGATAATAACATGCGTATAAGCAGCTTTCGCTTCGGTAAAGCCAGCATGAAATAATAAATACTTTATATAATCTGATATTTCTTGAAAATTCATGAGGCAAAGTTACCAATAACCTTCCTTTGTTATCCTCATAGAATGTAGCACCTTTGCACTATTAATAAAGAATATGAATTTTTTACCAGAGACGATAGAGACCTATTCGGAGCAACACACATCAACAGAGAGTGAACTTTTGCAGGCATTGACAAGAGAAACTTGGCAAAAGATGGTGATGCCTCGAATGAGTAGTGGTCATTTTCAGGGAAGATTTTTGAGTGCGATTTCGAAAATGATAAGACCACAACGAATTTTGGAGATAGGAACATTCACGGCATACAGCACTTGGTGCATGGCCGAAGGTCTCGCTGAGGGTGGAAAATTAATTTCAATAGATGTAAATGATGAGTTGGCTCGCTTTCACATCAAATACAAGCCACTTATGCCGAATGGCGAAAAAGTTGACTTCATCTACGGTAAGGCAATGGAGGTCATTCCCACTCTTTCTGAAAAATTTGATCTTGTATTTATTGATGCCGATAAAGAAAATTACATTCAGTATTATGAAATGCTCATTGAAAAAATGAATGTCGGTGGTTGGATTTTGATAGACAATGTGCTTTGGAGCGGAAAAGTTGTAGAACCGATTGCTTCGAATGATAAGGAAACTCAGGTTCTCGACCAGCTCAACAAACTGGTAACAACTGATGCTCGTGTCTCAAATATTCTATTACCGATTCGAGATGGCCTTATGATTCTTCAAAAAAACTAGTTGGTGGGGGTTAGATACTCGATTGCAACTTCTTGTTTTACCCACGCTTTTGTTTTTTTATTCCAGTAGTAAGAGTTTTCTCCGGGCATGGTTAGTGACCTTTCAGGGAATTGTTGTGACACGCGCCACTCGGGTTCATTATTTATTCCAAAGGTGTAAGTAGTCTCATACCAATACATGCTTGCTCCTGGATTCATATGAACCACTGCTTTTGCTACTGCACCATTTGGATGCCATTCAACAATTTCAACTGTTTCGCTATAACTAAGGATTCGATGTTCCAGTCGATAGGTTTCATTTCCCCAAGGATCATAGAGTACGAAATCCTTTGATCTACCTTCAAGATAAATGATTTCCAATGAAAGTTTATTATTACCCTTATAATAGTATTTGAGTTGTTCTTCAGGCGCAGGCTGAGATTCCCTTATATGTGTAGAATCCTTTTCTTTTTTTGAATACGCGATTCTCAAGCCGTTTGAAGGCTCTTTTTTGATTATTGAATCTTGTTTTTTCTCAAGAAAATCCTGTTTTGTTTCAGCTTTTAATGACAGTAAAGAGTCAACTAATTGATTTGTAGCATCAAGCTTTTCTTGTATTTGAAGAAGCATTTGTTGTTGCTTATTTTCAGAATCTGATGAGCCACAAGCACAACATCCGAATAATAAAATAATGATTATCGAAATTTTCATCTTCTATTTTTTTAAGATGCCTTTTCAAATACAAGACCAAAAAAAAGCCCTTCAAAATTGAAGGGCTTTCATTATGAAGATTATAATTATGCTAATACTTCTTTTACCTTATCAGCTGCTTGTTGAAGCGTGATAGCAGAATGAACCGCTAGTCCGCTATTATCTATTAAAGCTTTTGCTTCTTCAGCGTTTGTACCTTGAAGGCGAACGATGATTGGCACACTGATATTTTCAATGTTTTTGTAAGCATCTACAATTCCTTGAGCGACACGGTCGCAACGAACGATACCGCCGAAGATATTTACAAGAATTGCTTTCACGTTTGGATCGCGAAGAATCATGCGGAATGCAGTTTCTACGCGCTTTGCGTCAGCAGTACCACCTACATCTAGGAAGTTTGCTGGATCACCACCTGATAATTTGATGATATCCATAGTTGCCATAGCAAGACCAGCACCGTTTACCATGCAACCAACGTTTCCGTCTAGTTTTACATAGTTAAGACCAGCAGCAGTAGCTTCAACTTCCAATGGATCTTCCTCAGTAACGTCGCGCATAGCGAGGTAGTCTGGGTGTCTCACAAGGCTGTTACCATCTAGAGTTACCTTAGCATCCACCGCAAGAATACGGTCGTCGCTTGTCTTTAATACCGGGTTGATCTCGAACATTGAAGCATCGCAACCAACATAAGCTGCGTAGAGGCTTTTAACGAATTTGCCCATTTCTTTGAAAGCATTTCCAGAAAGGCCCAGATTGAAAGCAATCTTACGGCACTGGAAATCAGTAACACCAACTAGTGGATCAATTTCTTCTTTGAAAATACGCTCAGGAGTATTATGAGCTACATCTTCAATGTTCATTCCACCATCCGGTGAGTAAACGATTACATTTCTGCTTGCACCTCTATCTAGAAGTACAGACATATAGAATTCGCGAGGTTCGCTAGCACCTGGTGAATAGACGTCTTCAGCGATAAATACTTTAGAAACTAATTTTCCGGTAGCTTTTGTTTGAAGCGTAACAAGGTGACCACCTAGGATCCCTTTTGCCTTATCAGCAACTTCATCAAGACTTTTTGCTAAAACAACACCACGAGAGCCTGTTTCAGTGACTTCACCTTTACCGCGGCCACCAGCATGAATCTGAGCTTTTACAACAAACCAGCCTGTTTTTGTTTCCTCTTGAAGTTTCTTTGCTACAGCAGTAGCTTCTTCAGGAGTTTCGGCAACATAGCCGCGTTGAACAGCAACTCCAAAATTTGCTAGGATTGCCTTACCTTGATATTCGTGAATATTCATTCCAAAAAATTTTGGTTGCGAAGGTATATCAAGGAATGCATAAATGAATCATAACATTTGAACTTTCCTCCCACTTTGTCCACATTTTTTTGATTTTATTTGCAGTATGATCAAGACAGAAGGGCTTAGGAAAAAATACGGAGAACTAGAGGTATTGAAGGGTGTAGACCTTGAGATTCATCAAGGAGAAATTGTTTCCATTGTTGGAGCTTCAGGAGCTGGAAAATCTACATTATTACATCTTCTAGGTACTTTGGACAAACCTTCTAGCGGTAGCATTTTTATAGAGGATAAGGCCATTCATAGCATGAATGATCGCCAATTGGCGCAGTTTAGAAACCAGCATATTGGCTTTATATTTCAATTTCATAATCTGCTTCCCGAATTCACCGCGCTTGAAAACGTTTGTATTCCTTCGTTTATTAAAGGAAATGGACCTGATCAATCAGAAGCAAGAGCGCTTGAATTGCTGACTTTACTTGGGTTAAAAGATCGTGCAGATCACAAGCCAAGTCAGTTATCAGGAGGAGAGCAACAGCGTGTTGCTGTTGCACGCGCTTTGATCAATAATCCGAAAGTCATTTTTGCAGACGAACCTTCAGGGAATCTTGACTCTAAAAATGCCAAAGAACTTCATGAACTCTTCTTTCAATTAAGGAAGGACTTTGGGCAAACATTCGTGATTGTGACACACAATGATGAATTGGCTAGAATGGCAGATCGCATGCTCACCATGCGTGATGGAAAGGTTGAAATTTAGAATCTGAAATTGCATTTTTTTCAATTAGATTTGTGGCTCTATGAAATTTGTTCATCCGGAAATATTATGGGCTTTATCAGCGGTTTCTATTCCAATTATTGTCCACTTATTTAATTTTCGAAAGTTTAAAAAAGTACTCTTTTCAAACGTTGCTTTTTTACAAGAAATTCAACAAGAAACTAAGAGCAAATCCAAGCTTAAGCACTTATTGATATTGATAGCACGTATGCTTGCTATTGCTTGTCTCGTATTTGCATTCGCCCAACCATACTTTCCTGTAGATGGAGCATCGCTCGAAGCTGGAGACAAAGCGATAAGTATTTACATTGATAATAGCTTTAGTTCGGAATCAAAAAATGAAGCTGGTCCTTTATTAGAAATTGCAAAAAGTAAGGCCATAGAAATTGTTGAGGCTCACAAGCCAACAGATAAATTTCAAGTCCTAAGCAACGAATTCGATGGAAGCCAGCAAAGATTAATGGCTCGAGAAGAAGCGGTTGAGGTGATTCAAAAAATTGAAGTCTCTCCTTCTGTCAGAAAATGGTCAGAAGTTGTTTCAAGGCAAGAAGATGTATTGAAGCGAGCTACACAAAGAGGAAAAATATCATACATACTCAGCGACTTCCAGTCTATCACTTCTGATATTGAGAATGTCAAATTAGATAGTTCAATTACCCTGCGTCTAGTCCCTGGATTCGCTGCTACCACCAACAATTTATCGATTGACTCGGTATGGTTTAACACACCAGTTAGACAACTCAATCAAGTTGAAGAACTTTATGTAAGAGTTAGAAATTTCGGAGATAAGGATGTTGATAATGTATCAGTATCATTGAAGATAAATGGACAATCAAAAAGTGTGTCCGCTGCTAATGTTTCGGCATTCCAATCTCAAGACATTGTTCTTTCTTTCACTAATACGGAACCAGGCATCAAAGAAGGAGAGGTTCTTATTGATGACAGTCCTGTCACATTTGATAACTCTTATTATTTCTCTTATCAAGTTGCAAGTCAAATCCGGATTCTCGAGATAGCTGGAGCGGATGTCCTTTCAGATCCTGTGGCTACTCTATTTAATGGAGATCCATATTTTGCATTAACAACATCATCGGAAAATAGTATCGATTATAGTGCTCTAGGAAAGCAAGATCTGATCATACTCCAAGGATTAAATCAAATCAGCAGTGGGCTTTCTGTAGAATTAGAAAAGTACATTTCAAATGGAGGCAGTGTCTGTATATTTCCATCATCAGGTGCCGATATCACATCCTATAATTCATTCCTACAAAAATGTGGCTCAGCAAGCCTGGAAGGTCGATTCGAATTTGGAATGACCCCAGGTAATCCGGTATCATCTGTGAACTATGACCATTTCTTGCTAAAAGGAATTTTACAAAAGAAGAATAACACATCTGAGAAAATCGATTATCCAAATGTTGGTTCGTACTTCAAAATATCCAATGGAGTATCATCGAGTGAAAACGTTCTCACCATGCAAAGCGGTGATCCCTTTTTCACATATACCAACCATAACGGCGGAAAGCTCTATATGTCTGCTGTGACTTTGAAGAAAGAAGAAAGTTCATTTACCAGTCATAGCTTCTTCCCGACGCTTTTACTCCGTGTGGCAGAGTCTAGTACCAATCAAAATGATCTTTCTTATTTTCTTGGAAAAGAACAAGCTATTCAACTAAAGAATTTGGTCATAACTGGAGAGCAAACCTTCAGATTGTTACATACCAATTCGAATACAGAAACGATTCCTGAACATCGTAATGCAGGGGGAAATACAGAGCTTTTCATTCATACAGATTTAAACAAGGCTGGCAGTTACCATTTGATGTTAATGGATTCTCTTATTGCTAAACTTTCATTCAATTTTGATAGAAAAGAATCAGACCTTGTTGCCATTCCTGCCAATGAGGTTCAAGATAAAATTGATGAGCTTGAGTTAAAAAGAGTTTCTATCATCGATACATCCTCAGAAAGTATTGGTAAATTCGCCGATGAAATAGATGGTGGTAAAAAAATGTGGTACACAATGCTCGTTTGGGCGCTGATATTTTTAGCCATCGAAATTCTACTCATCAAATATTGGAGGTAAAAACCGTAAGCAATGAAAACCCTAATTAAAGCAGCTCTAGTTATTGATTCAAGAAGTAAGCATCACGGTAAAAAGCGTGATATTCTCATCGAGAATCAGCAGATTGTTAAAATAGGGGCGAATATCACTGAGCCAAAAGCGAAAGTGATTTCTGAAAAAAATCTCAGTGTTTCTCCAGGATGGGTTGACCTGAAGGCATTTCTTGCTGATCCCGGTTTCGAACATAAAGAGACGATTGAGTCTGGTTTAAAGGCAGCAGAAAAAGGAGGGTTTAGATATGTAGTGTCTACTCCACTCACCTCCCCTGTTATCGACACCAAAGGACAAGTTGAATATATTCTTTCCCAGTCCAAAAAGTCAAAAGTCAATTTACTGCCTACGGGATGTCTTTCTAAAAAAGGAGAAGGCAAGCAATTAGCAGACATGTATGACATGTCAAAAGCGGGTGCAGTTGCATTTACTGATGACAAGCATAATGTAGGGACCGAGTTGATGGTTCGCGCGCTTGATTACTCAAGAAATTTCGGAGGTCTCATCATTTCTTTCCCATACGATCCTGGAGTGAATCCAGGCGCTATGATACACGAAGGCTTGACGAGTGTGCAAATGGGAATGAAAGGACTATCGGCTGCAAGCGAAGAAATTCGTCTGAGAAGAGATATCGAATTGCTTCGCTATGTTGGAGGCAAAATGCACGTCTCTTTGATTTCAACTGCGGGTAGCGTAGCACTGATCAGACAAGCGAAGAAAGATGGGCTCAATATAACCTGTGCTATAGCAGCGCACCAGTTGTCTTTCACGGATGAAGATATGATGGGTTTTGATAGTGCCTTGAAGGTGTTTCCTCCCTTCAGAACAAAGGAAGATCAAAAGGCTATAATTAAAGGTCTGAAAGATGGTACTATCGATGCCATTTGTAGTGACCATACTCCAGAAGAGATTGAGCACAAAGACCTCGAATTTGAATATGCATCAAACGGAATTAGCGGCATTCAAACTGCATTTAGCGCAGCATTGACAGCACTTTCGAAAGAATTAGAGTTAAGCAACATCATCGAGAAATTTTCTACGGGACCGGCCAGCGTACTGGGAATTTCCTACCCAATTATTGAAGAGGGACAAGAAGCTTCATTGACCATATTCGATGATAAAACCGAACGAACGTTCGGTAAGGAAGAATGGGAATCAAAATCATTCAACTCCCCTTTCTTCCATAAAAATTTGATTGGCCGCGTTCACGGAATCATCTAAGCCTGACCTTGTGGACCGCCAAATCCCATTGGTATAACATTATCAGGTCCTTGTGTTTCAGCTATTTTTCCATGCTGTGCTTCATACTTTGAAACATTGTCCATCAATGCTCTCATCAAGCGCTTGGCGTGTTGTGGAGTAAGGATGATTCGAGATTGTACTTTAGCTTTTGGCACACCAGGCATAACTCGAATGAAGTCAACCACAAACTCTGCAGGAGAATGAGTAATTACTGCAAGATTAGAATAAACACCTTGTGCTACATCTTCTGTTAGTTCAATATTCAATTGCTGACCTTGATTCTTATTTTCTTCCATACTGTTATTTTAAAAATGCTGTATTAATTCTGATAGATTATTTACGGTAAATGTAGGAGAATAGTTGTGTCTCACTTGATTTGTTCTATCTCCGCCAGATAACTTGAGTTGCATTTGTTCTGTGTGGGTGATAAATGCTTGATCGATACCAAAGTCCCGTGCGCCAAGTATATCAGCATCCCAGTCGTCGCCAATCATAATACTTTCTTCTTTTGCAGCGCCAGCCTTTTTAAGGGCATATTCAAATATTTCTGGATTAGGTTTTCGCTTTCCAACATCTTCACTATTGATCATTTGATCAAAGTACTGGTTCAAATTACCCGCTTCCATTTTAAAGCCCTGCACCTCTTTGAAACCATTGGTTATAATATGCAACTTTCCATTCTTGGAAGCATGTGCTAATAGTTCGTGTGCACCTGGAAGAAGATGTGGAAGTTTAGGACAAACATCTAAGAATCTGTCAGCAAAACGTACGATTTCTGACGCTCCCAGAGGGTGTCCTGCCTCTTCAAAAGCTCGCTCAAAACGAATCGTTCTAAGTACTTCCTTTTCTATTTTCCCAACGCGATAAAGAGCCCATACCTTCTCATTGTGATAGTGATACTTGCTGTAGAAGTCAGAAAAAAATGCTGGATCTGAAGGAAGGTTAAACTCATGGAAGAGAATTCTCAATGCCTCTTCAGTATTGGTATACAGATCCCACAGAGTACCGTCGAGATCGAAAAAAAAATGATTGTACTTTTTCAAAACTATTAGCCTAATAATCTTATTAAATATGCAATGGTAGTTAGCAAAACCGACCAAGCGGCAAAGCCAATGATCAATTTAGGGATGGCAGCTTTATCGTGCTTGTAGAGTCGCGCTCCAAGAATGGCAGTAAGTGGAACGGATATAAAAACAGAAATCAAAATCAATCCAAAAATGCCAAATCGAGTCTTCAACCGAACGAACATTCGGCGTGAGCGCGTAAATACTTTTTTCTTTTTGGAAGTTTTAAATTTAAATTTTGAAAATTGAGCTGAAAGCCATTCTCCGAAATGATAAAATACAAATACTCCAATGGCGGCTCCTGTAGTGGTAATTAGTACCGTTTCAATCCATGTCCAGTCTTCACCTGTAGGATTCATCATCATCACAAAGGGAGCTGCTATAAATTTAGCAATGCTAAGAAGCACCCACGCCAACACCTTTAACAAGTAAGCCATATTTATTCCTTTCGTCCAAATGCCAAATCTCCTGCATCCCCGAGTCCCGGAACGATATAGGCTTGTGCGGTTAATTCTGCATCAATTGCTGCCGCCCAGATTTCAGTAGACTCCGGAAGTTTAGCGCGCACATGTTTAATTCCATCTTGCGAAGCTATTGCGCAAGCGATATGTATTTTTTTAGGAGTTCCTTTTCTTAGAAGAGCTTTGTAAACTTTTTCAATACTAGCCCCGGTCGCTAACATTGGATCGATGATGATGAGTACTTTGTCATCCAAGGACGGGCCGCTTGCATAGTCCACTTCAATTTCAAATTCTCCTCCTTTGTGGTGACGTCTATATGCGCTGACAAAAGAGTTTTCTGCTGCATCAAAATAATTTAGAAAGCCGGTGTGCATTGGTAGCGCCGCTCTCATGATTGCACATAAAACTGGCTGTTCATCAGCAAGCATTGTAGGCGCGGAACCCAACGGAGTAATCACTTCTTCTTCATGATGAGAAAATGACTTTGAAATTTCATAGGCCATTACTTCTCCAATCCTCTCAAGATTTCTACGAAAACGCATACTATCTTTTTGAATATTTTGATCTCTGATTTCTCGAACAAATTGATTGAGAACAGAGTAGTGAGAGGTAAGCTCGTGAACCATGATTTTTTATAATTGCCCTAAAAATAGGGAATAATAGACCGTTGAAGAATCGGTTCTCAAAAATTAACGACTCTTTGCTTTCAGCATCATAATCAAATCAACAAGTCGATTTGAATAGCCGAATTCGTTATCGTACCAGCCAACCACTTTTACCATATCACCAATCACAGAAGTAAGCTGTGCGTCGAAAAGACAGCTGTGCTCATTATCTATGACATCAACAGATACGATAGGGTCTTCGGTATATTCCATGATTCCTTTCCAACGTTTCTCAGAAGCTTCTTTAAAAGCTACGTTAATAGCTTCACTTGAAAGCGGGCGCTTAACATTACAAGTGATATCAGTAAGAGATCCATCGGGTACCGGAACCCTGATACCGCAACCTCCCATTTTTTCAGAAAGGTGAGGAAAAATGCGTGTAAGTGCTTTTGCAGCGCCAGTGCTCGTAGGAACTATAGATTCCGCAGCAGCCCTAGCACGACGCAAATCTTTGTGAGGTGCATCATGAAGTCTTTGGTCTCCCGTATATGAGTGTACCGTGGTGATATAACAACTTTCAATTTCACATAATTCATCAATTAATTGAATCATGTGCGCTGCGCTATTGGTAGTACAAGAAGCATTTGAAATTACTAAATCATCTGGCATCAAAGTTTCTTCATTAACACCAATAACAATCGTTTTAATCTTCTCATCCTCTGGGGGTGCGCTGAGTAAAACTCGCTTGGCTCCTGCCTTTAGATGAGCCTCGCAATCTTCAAGTCTTTTGAAAGTCCCTGTGCATTCCACAAGTACATCAACATTCAATACTGCCCATGGATACTGACTTTGTGTAATGCTTTTATAAAATGGAATTTTATAATCATTGATGGTGATACTATCCAAGTTTGAAGTAACTGTGCCTTTCCATTTACCATGGACACTATCGTACTTGAAAAGATGCGCCATGGTATTTGCATCATGCAAATCATGAATGGCAACCACTTCTATTTCGGGATGCTGAATTAAAATGCGCAGCAGCGTTCTTCCAATTCTACCAAAGCCATTTATGGCTACTCTGTATTTTTTCATTAAAAAAGAAGCAGGCGTTATAATTCGAAAATGTGCTTTTCAGCGTGGTATGATGATCTAACTAGAGGACCGCTTTCAACGTATCTAAATCCTTTTGCAAGTCCGAGCTCTTTATATTCAGCAAACTTTTCTGGAGTGATAAACTCCTTAACTGGTAAATGTTTCAAAGTAGGCTGAAGGTACTGGCCTAGCGTAAGAATATCTACACCAACTGAACGTAAATCGTCCATTGTTTCGATTACTTCTTGTTCAGATTCGCCAAGTCCGAGCATAACACCACTTTTGGTGCGCATTCCACCTTGTTTCAAGCGAAGTAGTACCTCGAGAGAGCGATCGTATTTGGCTTGAATTCGTACTTCTTTAGTAAGTCTTCGAACTGTCTCTAGATTATGAGAAACAATTTCTGGAGCAGCATCAATAATGAGTTGGAGATTTTCCCATTTCCCAGCAAAATCTGGAATCAACGTTTCCATGGTTGTTCCTGGAGAAATTCTTCGAACTGCAGCCACTGTTTCGAACCAGATTTTTGAACCACCATCTTGTAAATCATCGCGATCGACAGAAGTGATCACAGCATGTTTTACCTTCATCAATTGAATAGAGCGAGCAACGCGCGCAGGTTCAAAAGGGTCTGCCTCTTCTGGACGACCAGTAGCAACGGCACAAAATCCGCACGAACGCGTGCAGATATTACCGAGAATCATAAATGTAGCTGTGCCTTCCCCCCAGCATTCGCCCATATTTGGACAACTGCCGCTCTCACAAATAGTATGTAGTTTATGCTCATCAACGAGCGCTCTAACTTTTTTGAAATTCTCACCAGTTGGGAGTTTCACACGAAGCCATTTAGGCTTCGGTACCCTGGTAGAAGTAGTCGTTTCCATCAAATCTTATTGTACTTTTTACCAAAAAAGAAGTTGAGATAAAACGAAGGAAAAATCTGATGATTCTTCGCGCTTTGATCTTGTTCTTCAAGAATTTTTTCTGCCATGATTGGAATTTTAGTAGCAAACACATCTAGCTGCGCTCCTACTTCAATTCCCTTTAGCCCATCTCTGTAGTTGGCGTATTCTACGAGAACACCAAACTTTGCAAATCCTCCAGGATGAAACTTTATTTGATTAAATCCTCTTAGTCCAGAGGCGCGCCCGTAAATTTTATCAATGTAATGAATGCTTGGATCATAGCGCTCCACTTCAATTCTATATTGGTCAATGCTACTCGTAGGCGGATAGAAAATTTCCAGATAAATGGGCTTTGTAAAACCAAATGCAGGACCAGCAAGCCAATTGTAGCTAAGTTGGACTCCATTTTTTCTCAATTTCTCAGTGACGATTTTCTTGTAGCCCACTCCTGCGTGAACCACAGCGAAAGAATTAAGTTTACCATAAAAATACCCTCTTGCATTTGGGTCGGCGCTATATCGCTTTTCTTCTTTCTCGTGTTTTATGAATGATAGATCAGAGTGCATTAAGAAAATCTTCGATGCATTTTGATATTTCCCATAGGTAAAGAAACCACCGAAGCCGTTAGAATTTAGGAGAAAGCCCCCATATTGCTGATGGGTATAAAGAATGGTAGGCTGATCAGGAAATGCCCCTTGAGCGCTTGCCAAATCAGCAAGGAGCGCTAAGAAAAGTATTACAAAGAATCTTCTGATCATTCCTTTTGAATATTGATATCAAAATTACAAGAAAAACCCGCTCCACCCGACTATTGTTTTGGTAAAAGAAACATAAAACAACAAATTCAATGGGCAGCATCTAAATTTGCTAAAAAAAGACCATGCATTCAATGAAAGCAAAGTACTTGGGAGGCTTACGCACCGAGGCGATTCATCTAAAAAGCGGCAAAACTATCATTACAGACGCTCCTATTGATAACAATGGAAAAGGTGAAGCCTTTTCACCAACAGATTTGATGACGGCTTCATTGGCGAGTTGTATGATGACAATAATGGGCATTACAGCTCAATCAAAAGAAATCGAATTAGGGGAAATCGAAATAGAAATCACTAAAATAATGGGCAGTGAACCAAGAAGAGTGATTGGAATTGACTTGAATTTTAATATTCCAAGTTTTAATTATGACGATAAAACCAAACAAATTTTGAAGAATGCGGCATTAACTTGCCCTGTAGCAAAAAGCATCCACCCCGACATCGAGGTTAAATCAACTTTTAATTGGATCTGATTACTGTTGAACTTGCTCTGTTCTGTCATAAGCAGCGCAAGACTCCTTGGACTTTCGGCAAGAAGATACTGAAACGACAAGGATCACAAAGAGTAGTAGATATAGGGCCTGCTTCTTCATATTGACATTAATTATTACAAATATACGAAACGGCTAATTATTTAGTTCCACCACTCGAAAATCAGTTATCAACAATTCCAAGTCCTTCTTGCCCCGCTTACCACTCAATGAGTATTGTCTACAAATCTATCTTATGCAGCGTTTTAGCGCTGATCTTGCCGGCGAGATTTTGGGCCCAGAACGACAGCACCGTTTGGAAAGTGTCAGGACTATCCCTCCCCGAGATGACGGAGTTTGGAGTGCCGACTAGGATACAAGCCGACTCGTTGATTCAAGTTTTCCTAAGAAAAAAGAACAGCGAGGGTTATCTTGATGCAGCTATTGATACGAGCCTTAACGGTCAAACCATCTATTGCTCTTTAAAACTTGGGGTACAATATGCCCTAGGGAAATATTATATCTCAGACAATCAAGCGTCTCAACTCAAATCTAGTGACTACACAAAGAAGCAGTCCTACATGCCCTTGATGATAGAAAGCGGACCTAAAAAAATCCTAAGTCAACTTGAAAACAATGGCTATCCCTTTGCGAGCATGTCATTGGATAGCCTCATATTACTGGACTCAGAAATTTGGAGTTATTGGAATTTAAATCGCGGCCCTTTCA
>JAIXWP010000104.1 GCA_027491215.1 Flavobacteriales bacterium
AGTGGTGACAAGGAATTCCTGAATATTATCACCGCAGTTAAAGATGATAAGCGTAAGTTTGAAGAGAATAATGTGAAGTACACCTTCCAACATATTGCCTCTAAAAAGAAGAGAGATGATTTCGTAGCTCGATTCGCAGATTTGAATTAATAGAGGTGTAACCTCATAGAATTTTACTCGTAGAAAGTGTCAAACAGCATGATAACACACTAATATGAGCAATATACAACTCGAGCAAATGAAGTCATTAGTTAATGCGCTTCATAACATTCAAGAGCGTATGGCACGCAGCAAAAGCATGTTCCCAGCGCACCACGCACACCTAGAAGAACGTTATACGGAACTTCTGAATGATGCAAAATCGAATAAGATTACACCGCCTTGGATGGCGGCCTAAAACTAAAAATCCTCTAGTTCATCACTAGAGGATTTTTTTTATATCCATTTTTTTTCGTTGAGGATCCAACCTGTTATGCTATTTCTTACCCTCTTTGTTTCAAGCACCTCATGTAACTTATCACTTAGAAAAATAGCCAACTTGCCATTTTCCGGAAGTATGTCGATATAAGTTTCATCTTCTTGATAGATTCTGAGGTGTCCTCCATCTGACTCCTTCCAATCTTCATTCAGATATAAAACAAATGATATCACTCTACTCGATCCCGATTTGTGCTTATCACTATGCTTCATATATCGAGTTCCCTCAGGGTACTGTGTGTAATGACTCTCGAAATCACGAAGACCTAGATAAAAATTTCGATTGAGTTCTTGAATGAGGTCATTCAATTTTTCCAAGAAAACACTTGTTCCTTCGAATACGTCCTGCGGCTCAATCCAGTGAATAAAATCTCCTCGCTTAGTAGTATCTACTTCGAAAGAACCTTCTTTACCGATACCCGCTTTTTTCATTCGCTCAGTATCAATCAGAACAGCTATGTGTTCTCGAATTCTTTGAGCATCTGCAGGTTGAATAAACGCATCGATTGCGACAAAGCCATTTTTTTCAAAAAAATCTAAATCAAACATTACCAGTATTTAATCCCACAAAGATGTTACAGATTTCAATGAAATAATGCGTTTGAATCATAAATCAACACCATGCAAAAAGCAGCGCTGGTTAAAATTAAGACAGCTTTATATAACCTGATGATATGCTGTCACTATCTGAAGTGACTCTAGTTATTTTTCCAGTCCGCTATAAACACATTCGTGTCTCTTGTTCGACCATTGTGTCTGTTGCTGCACCAAACGAATTTCTTTCCATCAGGAGAGAACATTGGGAATGAATCAAATTGATCATCGTATGTCAATTGCTCCAAGCCTGTTCCGTCTAAATTGATGAGATATAGGTTGAATGGAAATCCTCTTTCACTTTTATAATTACTACAGAAGATAATCTTCTTACCATCTGGAGTGAATGTTGGTGCCCAGTTCGCTTTACCAAGATTGGTAACTTGGTGAGCATCTGTTCCATCTGCATTTGCCACCCAAATCTCCAGATTGTTTGGTTCTACCATATCCTGATTTAGCAAATCCACATAAGCTTGTGACTCTTCGTCTGTAGCTGGTCTTGATGCTCTCCAAACGATTTTGGTTCCGTCAGAACTGAAGCATGCTCCTCCATCATATCCGAGCTCTGAAGTAATTTGTTTTACATCTGTTCCATCCAGATTCATGGTGTACAATTCCAAATCCCCCGAGCGAAGCGATGTGAATATTATTTTATCACCTTTTGGGCTTACTGTTGCTTCTGCATCATAGCGATATTCAGAAGTCAACTGCTTCTTAATGTTTCCCTTCAAATCTGCAGTGAAAATGTCGTATGACGGATAGAGTTGCCAAACATAACGGCGGCCCATATCTGGAACTGGAGGGCAAGAATCACCTCCGAGGTGAGTACTTGCGTACAAAATCGACTTGTTATCTGGCATGAACCAACTGCAAGTAGTGCGGCCTTTGCCAGTAGAAATCATTTGAAGCTTATTACTATCTGGCTTTGCAGAGATATCGAGCATAAAGATTTGGTCACAACCTAAATTCCAATTTCTATTATCACTTTGGAAAATGAGTTTTTTACCATCAAAACTCCAATAAGCTTCGGCATTATTACCACCGTAGGTCAATTGCTTCACATTGGTGAAGTACTTTTCACTTGGATAATGAATAGGCTCATCAGATGAACCCACAGAAGAAGCACCCTTTGCAGCCTCTTGTGCTTTCATTTGACATGATGCCAATGCGATAATGCAAGAGGCAGTAATTGTGAAAATTTTCATTTATTCTGAAATATTGGACGGCAAAAGTAATATTAGGTACAGTTCAATCTTCATACAATTGTAAATTGCGCCATATTTATAAGATTTGATATGAAATTACCATATTCGCTCACTGCAATTACTATATTCTCCGTACTCGTTTTTTCTCAGGCTTTTCAATGCAGCCAGGTAAAAAAATTCCCCTATGAGGTCATTTCAGCACCCGCTTCTGTTGATACACCAGAAAGAATGCTCGGTGTGTTAGCTTCTGATTCTTTAGAGGGCCGGGGCACTGGAACAGTTGGTGAACAAAAGGCGGCGAGCTACATCGTTTCTCAATTCACTAAAATGGGATTGACACCAAAAGGTGAGAATGGTTCGTGGTTCCAAACTTTTACATTCACTCCTCACCCTCCTATTCAGAAGCATCAGGTTGGTGATAGCGTGAAATTGGGGATGGGATTGGTGAAAGAAATTTCGGGAAAAAATGTCATTGCTTTTTTAGATAATGGTGCTGCAAACACCGTGGTTATTGGTGCCCATTATGACCACCTTGGATGGGGAGACGAAAACTCTCTTCATAGCGGAGAAAGAGCAATTCACAATGGTGCAGATGACAATGCTAGCGGAGTAACCGTCATGCTTCAGGTTGCAGATCGTTTGAAAAAATCTAATTTAAAAAACAATAACTACCTCTTTGTTGCTTTTAGCGGCGAAGAGAAAGGTCTATGGGGAAGTAATTTTTTTACTAAAAACCCAACGATAAGCAACATGAACTACATGATTAATATGGACATGGTAGGTCGTTTGAACAAAGAGAAATCATTAGCTATTAGTGGTATTGGAACAGCCCCTGTTTGGAAAGCAATTCTTGAAAGTGAGAATACCTCAGGCTTGAGTTTGGTGTTGACTGAAAGTGGCGTTGGTCCAAGCGATCACACTTCGTTCTACAATATTGGTATTCCTGCTATTCACCTATTTACTGGTCAGCACGAAGATTATCACAAGCCAGCAGATGATGCGGATAAAATCAATTATGCTGGTGTTAAAGAAATCATTGAATACACTTATCGTGTGGTGGCAAAACTTGACAAAGAGAGCAAGCTTTCTTTCCAAAAAACAAAAGATGAGAGCACAGCATCAGCCGCCGACTTTAAAGTCACTCTTGGCGTTATTCCTGATTATTTATACAGCGGTGAAGGAATGAGAATTGACGGAGTAAAGGAAGGCAGACCAGCAGCTAAGGCAGGAATGAAGCAGGGAGATGTAGTTATTTCTATTGGGGAAAACAAAATCTCTGATATGTACAGTTACATGGATGCTTTAAGCAAGTACGAAAAAGGTCAGACCACAGATGTTGTAATTGAGCGCGCTGGTGTGAGAGAAACTGTTAAAGTAACTTGGGAATAACTACGAAACCAAGGCTGCTAGGGCAATCCCGACCAAGATTGATCCGAATTTCATCCAATTAAACTTGTGTCCTTCTTCGCTCTCAAAGATAATAGTCGTTGAGACATGGAGCAGGATTCCTATTAATACACCCGTCACCTTTGGTGTTAGAGTAGCAACACCTTCAATATTCAAGTCGATTAGATAATGGTGTACAAACGCTCCGGCTGGGGCTACCATCGCAAATACGATTACCCAAAAAAGCGCACGTGATGTTTTTACGCCGCTATTGATAAGGAGAGCAGCGAACACCAATGATTCTGTGATTTTATGAAGCGAGATACCAATCAATAATGAGCCGCGGTGATCATCACCTATAGGTCCATGACTATGTCCGTGATGGCTATGATCATGAACATGTCCTGCCATTTCTCCTCCAAAAGGCATTCCTTCAATAAATGCATGCACCCACAAAGAAGCCATCACTGTAAACAGGAATCTTGTTCCCGCTTGGGCATGTGAATGAGCGTGTCCGTGTTCGACACCATGTGAGAAAAAATCCAAAATTACTTGAAGTAAAAAGCCTGCCATGACATACCAACCGGCATATTCGATACCGCTCTCAAATAATTCTGGAAAGAGGTGAAGCAACGTTAGTCCTAATAAATATGCAGCACTAAAGCTCAATAGCAATTTGATGCTATTGGTAGATTGCTTCTTAGTCAGAAAGAATATTCCTCCCCCAAGCATTGCTGCTAGGAAAAGAATTAGCATGTAGAAATATGGGGAATCGTTCATTTCAATTTTGCAATAACAATGTACCTATCAGATGATTTCGTATTAAATGAATCTAATTGATAATTGCCAAAGGTATGTAGTATTTCAAATCCTGAACTAGCTAGCATTTCATTGATTGCTTCATCATATAACAATTGAACTTTTTCTTGGAAAGAAAAAGGTTGTCCTTCTACATCAAAGGCAATTGTCTTTATTATTTGGCCATTACTTATTTCTTTAGAAATATCAAACTTATAGCCATCGAGCTCTTTTACCTCATGAGGAATCAGCGCTTCTTCAACTTTATAAGCATTAAAATAGTCCATTACAAAAAAACCGTCCTTGAGTAAGTGTCCCTTAATATTCGAAAGAACCTTGAGATTATCATCTAATGATTCGAAATAGCCAAAACTTGTGAATAGATTGAAAATGGCATCAAACTTTAGAGAAAGATTAAAATATCGCATGTCACCTGTTTCAAAGTGCAAAGTTTCAGTTTCATACTTTTTTGCATGTGCAATGCTATTATTTGAAAGATCTATTCCTACAACTCTAAAATGTTTTTTGTTAAGATAAATGCTATGTCGGCCTTTTCCGCAGGCTAGGTCTAGCACCCGAGCTCGATCAGGCAAGTCTAGCTTAGTTGTCAGATTATCTAGAAATAACGCAGCCTCTTCATCACTTCTATTTTTATAGAGAATGGAATAATAAGGAGAATCAAACCATGTTTTGAACCATTCGTTCTTATTATTTGTCTTGTCCATTACCTCGATTTTGAGGGTGCGAAGATATAAACGAGTTGATTGTTAATACTTATATACTTTTTTTAGCACATTTGTCCACAGATTGCGCAAATTGCAGCTCGTAATAAGAATAGCATATGGAAAATATTAATTTACAGCCTTCTCCTAAGACTCCATCAGTAAACTTTAATGAAGGTGAAGGAATTCTTGAAATCAAAGGAAGATCTATTCCTGAGAATTCTCTAGAATTCTATAAGCCGCTTATCGAATGGGTGGAAAAATATGCTGCTCAAAGCAAGCCTGACACTAACGTTCATATTCAGTTAGAATATTTCAACACTAGTTCTAGCAAATGCCTTCTTGATCTTTTCAAGAGATTAGAAGCTATTTCCAACAAGGTAGTAATCAATTGGTACTACGAGCAGGATGACGAAGATATGCTTGAGGCTGGTGAAGATTATGAGGCAATCATCAATGTGCCTTTCAAAATGATCGAAGTAGAAGAGTTAAAATAGAGTATAAAAAAAGTGGAAATCAATCGATTTCCACTTTTTTCTTTAGTCCTATTTTTTCTACTAATCGCTCAGCGCTAAATCCTATCCATGTAAAGGTTCGTTTTAATCCGTCAACAAAGAGCACTGCTACGAGGGTTATAGTCATTAACCAAATTACCAGGATATTTGCGGATAGTGTTGTTATCTGCTTACCAAAGAGTGGTTTAGATGGTGCATAGAAATGAGCTCCGAATAGCCCCACATCCACTGGGGTAAGATAAATCAAGTTTTGCTTTTGTACTAGCTGATCCTCATATTCCACTATTTTTTTCAAATCATTTTTATTGGTCACGAAATCCTCGAGGCTTTCATTATAATGATCATCTTGCAATGCCAAGTATTGATCTCTTAACTCAGGAGTTGAGGTAAGAGCCGTGATTTGTTTCTCACGGGCACCGTTTGCAGTGTTGTAAGCTCGAATGTAAAATTGCTCTAGCTCTTGAAGTTTTAGCTCTGCTTCTTGAAGTGTCGCCAATGTTATTTTCTCCTCAAATAAACTTTCAACACCAGGGAATTTGAAAGCAGCATTATGTCTTACTTCCTTTTCAAACTCATTTCGAATGATGGTTAGATTATACTCGAATGATTCGGCTTTGCCTCCACTTTCAAGTTGGCGCTGCGCCTCTACAATTTTTGTATTAAGTTCTTTTACCCAATAATCTTTTTTCCATCCACAGTATTTTCTCGTTTGATCAGTTTCAAAGAATATTTTATTGAATTCATTATTTCTAAACTGATGCACCGCCATTGCCTCATATGCCCATCTTGAAGTCATCACATTGCCTATCAATGGAACGCTATTTTGGCTGGAAATCGCAGGGAATAGTCTATCGAATCTTACGATCACTCCGCTAAAGAGTAACTGAGGGATGATCAATATTGGAATGATAATATAGATCACTTTTGCACTATTGAAAGTTGCCGAAATATTTAAGCCTAAAACATTTGCAAAGCAGCTAGTGCTAAATAGCACCATCCAAAACGGCAACAACATCCCTTTTACTTCAAGGATTGAGTTGCCCACTAGTACAAAGGTTAAACTTTGAACCAAGGAGATGAAAAACATGATTCCAAGCTTCGAAAAAAGATAGCTTCCTTTACTTAGATGCAAGTATTTTTCTCGCTTCAAAATCTTCTGATCCTTGATGATTTCTTCAGCACTCACCGTCAATCCAAGAAACAATGCCACTACTACAGAAATGAAAAGGTATTGTGGGAAGTTGAGGTTTTCTCTTAGTGAATAAACCTCTCCACCACCCTTCACTGTTGGGTAGTACTTGATAAATAATGAGAGTACAAATGCTAAAACTGGAGCCTCTAGGAAATTAATAAGCATGTATTGCTTATTGACAATCTTGCTCAAAACATCCCTTACCAAAAAGACCTTGAACTGAGCGAATTTACTAGGCAACGCAAAGGAACTTTCTGGACGTTCATTAAAATCTTCTTCTTTGCTTAAGTGGTTTCCAATAATTACATTGTAAAAATTGTTCCACTCTTTAGGTGAAATTTTTCGATGCTCTGTTTCATTGCCATATTCATCGACAACTTTTGCTTCGATGATGTTGAAGATTTGCTCGGGGTTTACATTACCGCAATGAGGACATTCACTTTCAGAAAGGTTGACCTGATTGACCAATCTTTTGAAGTAGATAATACTCTCAACTGGGTTGCCGTAGTAGATTGGATAACCACCATTATCAAGGATAAAAAGCTTATCAAACATCTTGAAGATGTCACTTGAAGGCTGGTGAATAACAACAAATATTAATTTACCTCTCAAGGTCAATTCCTTCAAGAGGTCCATGATATTTTCAGAGTCACGACTAGAGAGTCCGCTTGTTGGTTCATCAACAAAAAGGACCGATGGTTCACGTATCAGTTCTAGTGCGATATTGAGTCGTTTTCTTTGGCCGCCCGAGATTGTTTTTTCTAATACCGAACCTACTTTGAGGTCTTTACATTCATACAATCCAATAGACTGCAATGTGTGTGAGACCATAACTTCCAACTGCTCATCAGTCTTGTCATTAAAACAGAGTTTTGCGTTGTAGTATAGGTTTTGAAAGACAGTTAGTTCTTCAATCAATAAGTCGTCTTGAGCAACATAGCCCAAGATTCCGGACACTTCACCAGGTTGATGGTGAATATCCAGTCCGTTGATAGTAACTCTGCCGTATGTAGGAGTGTAATTTCCGTTAAGTACGTTAAGAAGTGTACTTTTACCAGCGCCACTCCCCCCCATGATTCCAACAAGATTTCCACTTTGTTCTTCAAGATTGAACTGGTGCAATGCTTGTTTCTTTGTGCTAGGAAAGTAATAAGAAACATTTTCAGCACGATAAACGGTGCGGCTTCCACCTTCTAGTTTCAAGTACTTATGCAGAACATCACTGTAAAATACAGGATTGATCTTGCTTCCACGAATATTTGCTCCTTGAGCGAATACGTAAGTACGATTTTGAATAATATTTTGGCTATTCAAGAAAAGAGAATCCGTGCCGAAGTAGCGCACAAAAAATAAGTTCTCTTCCTCGAGTCTCAAAAATACCAATTGACCTTTAAGCCCTTCCACAGATAGCTTACCTGGCTCACTGTGTATATGTCCGAATGATTTCGCTACAAGAAAAGCTTCGTCTTCGAAAGCCCCTTCCTCACTTGCTTCAATCAATTCTTTAATGAGAGAAAATGTCTTTTTATCAATGTTAAAAGCATCAGCAACCGTTTCAATAAACTCCCATTCCTGCTCTCCTCTTTCGCTGAATTCAGTTATAAATTCAAGAAGTCTCACCACAACGAAGAACTTCTCTTTCTGCTGAAGTTCATCATTAATTTGATCACAGATCCTCAAAACCTTTACAGAAGCGAGAGATGTGCGCTTCTCTGAAGATTTTCCTTGGTGAAACTTCTCAGCGTACTTCTCATAATCTTCTAGGTACTTATTGACTAGTTCTTTATTCAATTGCTGTCTTAAAAAAACTGCAACAATCTCTCTACCAGAAGCTTTATTAGCTCCAGCAATGATTGCAAACAGTTGCATTAAGGCGCGTAGAATTCCTGCACTCATAATTTATGAGAGTATAATTTTATATATGATCTACCAATTATCTTTTAAATCCAATAATGACTACTGCGCATCCTGAGGATGACCTTGTATTATCTAGATTAGCTTCAATCGTCACGACCATGGTGTTTTCAATGACAAAATCCCAATAAGGAGTATTGCTAAATTCAACACTTGAGAATAATAGATTTTTCTCTTGATCATAAATTTTAAATACCAAATTCCCATCATCCGTTCCACTGCATGCAGCTATTCTGTAAGTGTTTCCACCGAACAATGTAGTTTTGAATTCCGCTACTTCAGTTCCATTGAGCAAGGCTCTATAGGCTTGTCCATCGGTGATGTAATTCTTCGTGATATGTTTTTCACAAATTCCAGCAAGGCTATCACACTGCGAATAACCTAGCATGGTAGAAACTGCAATCAATAGGGTTAAAATCGACTTTTTCATTTTGCTAGTTATTGAGTAATGATTTGACGAATCGCTTCAATTTTGACTTTTACTTTTGCAAGATCCTCCACCGAAAGCATCACAGTGCTTTTACTAGTAAAGTAGGTCGTTTTTTCTTTTGCATCAGTAATCGGCTTTCCATACACATACTTTGGAGTGAAGTTGGTGTAAATCGCCTTCAGTTCATTAAGCTGTTTCTGAAGATCTGACATCGATGGATCTGTGAATTTGTTGAGAAGCTCACTCAGGCTTTCACAAGCGTGCTTTTGCTCACCAATTCTATTTCTGACATCGTCATTTACTGCACCCGCGTCCATTGCAAGGTGTAATGACTCTACCCAGCCTCCGAGCAAGACCAATCCTGCCAAGTCAGCTCTTTCATTACTCTTCAAATAGCGATCAGCAGCTTGGAAAAACTGGGCACTCAATCGAAGAACACTATCTCTTTCTGATATATTATTCGAGATTCTGGAAACCAGCTTTCCATCGATATGATCCAAAATTTCTAAATCTCCGGCTGATTTACCCACAGCATCGAAATAGTCATTGGCAATCTGTCCTTGTTGGTAGTTTGCGATGTAAGCGAGGTCAGCTCCGTAGACACCAAGATTTAAAGCCTTCTTTTGCTCGCTAAGATACTTTTCTCTCTTAGCAAGATCATGCATCAATTCCTTTCGGAAAGGCACTTTCGACTGTTCAACCAGAATAGCCAGTTGAGTTGGGCTTGGAATGGAGATGATTTGACCATCTAATTTGATGGTACCAGCACTCGAAACGCTATTGCTGTCGAGCAAGGGTGCTTTTGTGTTAGAATTGGTAGGTTGTTCGCATCCATACTGCGTGAACAGCAAGGCAATTAAAACAATCCAAGTACCAATGAATGCAGGGCGGAGCTTCATAGATATTGATCTTTTGTTAATCACTTAGGTAGTTTCTACGGAGGAAGACCTAAAAAGATACATTCCTGAAACAAAGTAAAGTGTTTTCATCGAATCAGCTATTACATTTGCACTCCTGTTTATCAAAGGAGCTTTACTGATATGTTTGAAAATTTAACCGAGAAATTTGATAGAGCGTTCAAAGTCTTAAAAGGCGAAGGACAGATTACAGAAATAAACGTTGCTGAGACGCTAAAAGAGGTGCGCAGAGCCCTTTTAGATGCTGACGTTAGTTTTAAGACAGCTAAAGATTTCACGGAGCGTGTGAAAGAAACTGCTCTAGGACAAAACGTATTAACTGCGGTGAGTCCTGGCCAGTTGTTGATAAAAATCACTCATGATGAATTAAAAGAATTGATGGGAGGTAATGCCTCTGAAATCAATCTTCAAGGCAATCCAGCCATCATCTTAATGAGTGGTCTTCAAGGTAGCGGAAAAACTACCTTTTCAGGAAAGCTAGCCAATTATTTAAAGACTAAAAAGGGAAAGAATCCACTTCTTGTGGCTTGTGACATCTATCGCCCTGCTGCGATTGACCAGCTTCATGTGGTAGGAGAATCGATAAACGTTCCTGTATTTAGCCAAAAAGAAAATAAAGATGCCGTCAGCATCGCTACGCAAGCAATTGCTTTCGCTAAGCAGAATGGACATAACGTTGTAATCATCGATACTGCGGGTCGTCTCGCGATTGATGAGGAGATGATGACCGAGATCGAGAATGTGAAGAAGGCGATCAACCCTTCTGAAACACTCTTTGTCGTAGATGCAATGACCGGTCAAGATGCCGTGAATACGGCTCGCACCTTCAACGAACGCCTCAATTTCGATGGGGTTGTACTTACAAAATTAGACGGTGACACAAGAGGTGGAGCTTCACTTTCCATCAAGAGTGAGGTTAACAAGCCAATCAAATTCGTTGGTACTGGTGAAAAGATGGATGCGCTTGATGTGTTCTACCCTGAACGTATGGCAAGCCGTATCCTTGGCATGGGTGACGTTGTATCACTTGTTGAGAAAGCACAAGAGCAATACGACGAAGAACAAGCCAAGCGACTTGAAAAGCGCATCAAAAAGGACCAGTTTGATTTTAATGACTTCTTAGATCAAATACAACAGATCAAGAAGATGGGTAGTGTCAAAGATTTGATGGGAATGCTTCCGGGAATGGGCAAGGCATTGAAAGATGTCGAGATCAGTGATGACGCATTCAAGCACATAGAAGCAATCATTCGATCAATGACACCTCAAGAACGTGCAGCACCATCTGTTCTCGATATGAATAGAAAGAAAAGAATCGCTGCTGGTTCAGGAAGACCTCTTGATGAAGTGAATAAGCTCTTGAAGCAGTTCGATCAGACCAAAGAAATGATGAAAATGCTGACCAATAAGAGTCAGATGATGAGCATGATGAAAAACATGCGCGGAATGCGCCCTAGATAAAACAATGGAAGCAATTTATACAACAGATTTCAATTTCCCTGGACAGCAAAATGTTTATCACGGCAAAGTGAGGGATGTTTATTCTATTGGCGAGGAAAACCTCGTCATGGTTGCTACCGACCGAATCTCTGCATTTGATGTTATACTACCTCGCCCAATTCCCTTCAAAGGTCAGGTCCTAAATCAGATTGCAGCTCATATGCTTGACGCTACATCTTCTGTAGTGCCTAACTGGAAATTGAGCTCACCAGATCCAAATGTGACTATTGGTAAGCGATGTGAACCGTTTAAGGTGGAAATGGTCATCCGAGGCTATCTTACCGGACATGCTTGGAGAACTTATAAGAGCGGGCTCAGAACACTTTGCGGTGTTTCACTACCTGATGGCTTGAAAGAACACGATCGTCTACCAGAGCCTATCATTACTCCCACTACTAAGGCTTCAGAAGGACATGATGAGGATATTTCTAGAGAAGAGATTATTCGTCAGGGAATTGTCTCAGAAGAAGATTATATCATCTTAGAAAAATATACTCACGCACTCTTTGCCAAGGGCACCGAATTAGCTGCAGAACGCGGCTTGATTCTCGTGGACACGAAGTATGAATTTGGTAAATCAAACGGTATGGTTGTCCTAATGGACGAAATACATACGCCAGACTCATCACGTTACTTCTACTCTGAAGGTTATAAAGAGCGCCAAGAAAATGGTTCCGAACAAAAGCAATTGAGCAAGGAATTCGTTCGTGAATGGCTCATCTCAAATAACTTCATGGGGAAGGAAGGACAAACAGTTCCTGAAATGTCAGATGAATTTGTGCAACAAGTTTCTGATCGCTACATCGAATTGTACGAACTAGTAACAGGTAAAAAGTTCATACCTCAAGACTATGGAAATGCCCATCACCGAATAGAGCAAAATATTTTAAAAGCTATATAAAATAAAAAACCTCGGAATATCCGAGGTTTTTTTATGTCTTGTTTGAGCAAACTTATTTGCCGCTCAATACTTGTATTGCTCCTTCACCAGAATATGATTTACCATCTTTTCCGGTTGCTTCATAGAAGTAGAAATAAGTACCGTCATTGAAATCCCCTTTTGGAGACCATGTGTCGTTCTCGTTCTTCAATTCAGCAACGAATTGACCATTTCTGTCATAGATCATCATTCTGAATTCTCTCAAGAAAATACCTTGTACTTTATAAACGTCATTTTCACCATCACCATTATTAGTAACGATATTAGGAATTAGGACGCTTGAGATACCGAAGATATCTACAGAGAATGTGTTTGTTTCGCTACAGCCATCTAGGAATGCAGTTACAGTTACGTTGAAAATTTGTTCTTCTTGATATTGTGTGTACACATCCTGACCAGCGCTGAAGCTCTCATCAGTATCACCATTACCAAAATCCCATTCGAAGGTGTCAGCATTAGAGTTAACATCAAATGCAGCAGTAAATGGTAACATACCGCCGAATGAAGATCCTGAAGGATTCGGAGTTAGAACATTATTTGCATCAACATAGTAAGGATTAATTGTAACGTTGATGATTGTCACTCCAACAGTTACTTGATCAGAACCAGCACAGCCATTTGCATCCGTTCCACTTACCGTGTAAACGGTAGTTGTAGCAGGAGAGGCTGTAGTTGTTGATCCAAAAGCAGTAGATAATCCAGCGCTTGGAGACCACTGATAGCTTGTAAGTCCAGTAGCTACCAATTCAACTTCTCCATCTTCACATATGAATGGGTTGTTGTTCAAGATATTTACAATTGGTAATGGGTTTACCACTACAGTTACTTGATCTGAGCTTGAACAGTTGTTCGCATCGGTTCCGGTTACTGTGTAAGTATTAGTAGTACTAGGCTGAGCTTGAGTAGTCGCGCTTGTTGGTGAGAATACACCTCCTGTCCATACATATGATGGTGCACCGGTTGCTGAAAGCGTTACTGTAGCACCAGCACAAATTTCAAGGTCAGCTCCTGCCGAAACGACTGGCAATGCAACTACATTGACATTTACAGTTTCTGATGCAGAGCAAACACCTGTTATTGAGTAGGTCAAAGTTTCTGGACCAATACCCGCTGTTCCTGCTGTGAATATTCCATTCGGAGTAACACCAACACCAGACCAAACACCTCCAAGTGGAGTTGCAATGATTTGCTCAGGTGCATCGTTAATACAAATTGGACCTGGGTTTGTGAGTGAAATATTTGGAATCGCAGCAATTACAATTGTTGATTGATCCTGTCCAAAGCAAACATCATCAATAGTATAGGTAACAACATTATTTCCCACCTGCCCAATAGCAGGATTAAAGAATCCTGTTGATGATACCCCCAATCCTGTCCACACACCACCAAGTGTTGCAGCCACTAATTGGAATCCAGAAGCATCCTCACAAATAGGAGCCACATCGGTAATAGTAGCATTGGCAAATTCTTCAACTACAATCTCAATTGAAGTTCCCGGGATACACGGATCATTGCTAGCTAGCGTAATTTCATGAACTCCAACTCCAGCGGCCGTAGCGCTAAACGTTCCGTTCGCATTATTGGTGATTCCAGGGCCTGACCAAGTTCCACCAGTAATATTTGATCCCAAATTAAAGGCAGGAGAACTAATACATAATGCACCTGGATCAGTGATTTGTGCGTTGATATCAGGTGATACTTCAATCTCAATGCTCAAGTCGCCGTTACAAACGCCTGGAATCGTATATTGAATAGTGTGCGTGCCTGAACCAGCAGCAACTGGATCGAATTGTCCAGTGGTATTATTTACAATACCGTCTCCACTCCACTGTCCAGAATTAATATCAGGAGTCAATGCAAGGTCTAAAATTCCTTGGTTATAACAGATGAATCCTGGATCTACTATCGTAGAGGTATTAGTTGGAACCACCTCAATTTGATATGACGTTGAACTGATACAGCCAGAATTAAAATTATAGTTAACTGTTATAGTTCCTGAACCCGAAATTGAAGGATCAAAAGTTCCATTGGTAGCATTTGTAATTCCAGGACCTACCCAAGTTCCACCTGTAGGCGAACCTACTAAGTTTATAGGGCTTCCAAATTCACAAATTTGACCTGGATCATTGATACTCGCTGGCTGTGCACCAACAACAACAATATCTGCGGTCTGAGTTCCATTGCAAAAATTAGCAATAGAGTATGTAATCGTTTCAGTACCTGCCCCTGCGATCGCAGGATCAAATAGACCTTGAGCTGCATCTACTATACCGAGACCTGACCATGTACCACCAGCGGTAGCCGCGTTCAAATCTACAATACCATTTAGGATACAAACTGGGCCTGGATTGGTTATGGTAGCATTAGTCGCTGGAAGCAATTGAATAGTTACCTGTGCTGTTGATACACAACCTCCACTATTCAATGTATAAAGGATAATTTTATTTCCAGCTGCTCCAGCATTATTTGGGTTCCATGTTCCGTTGGTTGCATTTGTAATACCTGGACCGCTCCAAGTTCCACCAGCTGGAGTTGCCGTAAGCGTATAGGCTGATTCGCCAATACATACCGATGTTGGCGCGAAAGTAATTGTCGCTCCAACTCCGCTATATTGTCTTAACTCAGAATCTGTAATATTTCCACCACAAGCCGCACCTGGTCCATTACCAGTTATTGTTAAAGTAAAAGTTGTGTTTACTTGAGGACCTGGTGATACGATTGGAGTTAAAGAACTGGTAGGGTTAGGAATAATAACATTTGGAGTAGATGTCCATTGGTAGCCATTGGTATACGGAACCGCCGCAGAAGATGTAACTGGTACAGTAAATATAGAAGCAGTAGTTGCTGCACATGTATTGTCAGCAATTGGTGAGCTATAACCAGCAGGGGTGCTATATGTTATCGTTTGTGGATTTCCGCATCCATCTGGACCTGTAAAGCTCAACGTAGCATCTGTTAATGCTCCAGTATCAATACCTACACAATCATAAATCTGAACTCTCCAACCTGATGCAGTCGCATCACATCCATTGAGGGGTGTCCAGTTAATGGGCGTGCTCGCAGCTCCATATGTTCCAAAAGTTCCTGTTGGAGTGAATGGACCTGTACCACATACATTAAAATTGGCTGTAGACTCTGTAGAGAAGCATAAGTTGTTAATGTTATCACCACTATTACAATTGGTGCCAGGATTGGGGGATAGAGTAATTGTAGGACTGCCGCATGATGCTGGACCTACCAAATAAAATCCAAGGTCAGAAACGAATGTGTGCGTTCCACTGAAACAGATACTAATTTCTGTATTACTGTTAACAACCATTGGATCTGGAGGCACGTTGTAATATGGTGTGGCCGTTCCATATGTCACTTGACCGTTCAAGTTGACGTTACCACAACCTGGAGCCATAGGGTTAACGTTGACACTAGGATTCGACAATACTTGAGCAATCCAAGCTCTATCACAACCTACGATGTCTCCATTAGAGTCAGTAATAGTCACTCTGTAACCACCTGGCTGTAAACTAGTAATTGTTGAAACGGCAACATCAACTTCAGTGCTGAAAGCAACAAAAGAATTGCTCACAGTACTAAACTGTTGCCATGTGAAATCAAATGGAGCTACACCAGTTCCTTGAGGTGTGGCTGTTAATGTGCCTAAACCGCCATTGCAATAGAAATAAATACTATCGTTGGTGGCACCATTAGTATAGGCAGTTAATGAGCGCGAAGCAAAACCGCTTGAAGTAATTATCTGGCTATATGCCAATACTGTCATCAATGAAAGTACGGCCAGGGCTAGAATTTTTTTCATCATGTGAGAGAATTATAAATTATTTGAGCTCAAAAACTCTTCAACGGAGATTAACTTACCATTGACCTTAACACCCGTGATGTGCATCATTGCAAATGGTTTAAGAATGTAATTTCTATCAAGTCTTTCAATAGCTGTGGTAAGGACTACCTTTTTATCGACAACTGTTAGCGTCAATAACGATGTATTGTCAGACGCTAATTGTTTGATATCATTCATCTCTGATTCGCTCAAAGCTGAATCCAAAATGATTGATAATGTAACCTCTGATTTGCTTTGATTCTTCTCAAAAGCCTTCTCTACTGTTGCTGTGTGCTGTGCACTTGCAAGAGAGGAAATCCCTAGAAAAAGGAAAAATAGAATTCTCTTCATTTGGTTTGGTTCTAAAAATTGCGGATGCCAAAGAAAATACAGAAATCGCTTCCTACGGCATTCTCATGAACATGATGTTAAAATTTAACGAACAGTTGTCTAGCTTGCATTATTTTATTGGTTTAACCTACCTTCGTGTTTGCGCTACCCTTTCACCTTTTGAGTAGAAAACACGACACCAAGACTTGCAAGACATTGTTTTACAACAAAATATATCTTTTGAATAAATTATTCACTTTAAGTACTTGTTTTTTTATCTTCTTGCAAATTACTCCATTTGAAGTAATCGGACAGTCTTTGCCCAATTTTGAGCCGGTCTACCCACAAGACGAAATTACGACCATCAAAATTCAGATTCATCCCGATAGTCTTGCCTGGATTCTGTCTGAGGAAAACCTCTACAGTGACCATGAATTTCCAGCAACATTCATCTTTGAAAGCTCATCACTACTAGATACTATTGAAAACATCGGATTCAGACTTCGCGGAAATACCAGCAGAACTGCCGCGAAAAAGTCATTCAAAGTTTCTTTTAATACTTTTTTAAGTCAAAAATGGAATGGATTCGAGAAGTTAAATCTCAATGGCCAGCACAATGATGTAAGTCTGCTTCGCACTAAGCTTTGCTGGGACATGATGCGCGAAGCGGGACTCGTAGGCTCAAGAGTAGGCTTCACAAAGCTCTACATCAATGATGAATTCAGAGGGTTGTACCTGAACGTAGAGCATATCGACGAGAACTTTGCTGCAACTTACTTCGATGGTGAGGGTGATGGCAACTTATTTAAGTGCCTCTACCCTGCTGATCTCACATACCTTGGATCTAATGATGATAGTTATAAAGCGGAGGTATTTGGAAGACGCATTTATGAACTCAAAACGAATCTATGGCAAGATAACTATGCAGACCTTGCAGATTTTGTAGCTGCTTTAGATAATACTAGTAATAGCCAGCTAGCATGTGAACTAGAGTCTGTTTTTGACGTTAAAACGTATATAAAGTATGCTGCACTCGAAGTGCTTCAAGGACATTGGGATGGCTATATTTTCAATCAAAATAACTATTATCTCTATCACGACCAAGGCACAGGCTTAATGAAGTGGATACCCTACGACCTTGATAATACCCTAGGTATCGATTGGGTGAATCAAGATTGGGCTTCACGAAACATTTATGATTGGGAACAAGGTGGTAGCGATCGTCCATTGTTCGAAAGATTAATCAATAATGCTAAATATAGAGACTTGTACTCCCAGGCCATTGATCAATACCTCAATCAATTTTTTGAATCCAATTGGTTGGTTGATAAAGTAGATTTTTATCATAATCTGATTTCTGAAACTGTTCAAGAAGATCCTTATTTTTCGCTAGACTATGGCTTCACTTACGATCAATTTTTAGAAGCTCCAACACAGGCCTGGGGTAATCAAATCACCTATTCGATTGGAGCGTATTTCAATCAAAGAAAATTGACAGCTAACGCTCAACTTGAGACCTTTCAAATACAGCCCATTTTGAGCAATTTGAAAAACAATGGGCCTTCACAAGATTTCGTAGTAGTTACGTGTGAAGCAAGCGGAGTTTCCGATCCAATTTTAAAAGTTCTCGTAGACAATGTCACACCTCTTGAATTTCCGATGTTGGATGATGGAGTGTTCCCTGATATAGTGGCGAATGACTACATTTTCACTACAGGCTTTGATGCCCCAACAGGCGATAAACTAAATTATCAGGTGGGCTATATTTTCAACGGAAACGAGCAATTATTTCCGTGCACACCAATAACTCAATGGCTGACCAACTCCCCTACTGCGATTCAATTAAACGAGGTCATGCCCAATAACCTGAGTACCGTTGCAGATGAAGTTGGCGAGTACAATGACTGGATTGAACTATATAATTCTGGAAACTTAAATGTCAATTTGAGTCCCTTCTACCTCACAGATGAAATCAACAACTGGAATAAATGGAAGCTTCCAGCTCTGAATTTATTTCAAAATGATTTCAAAGTTATCTGGGCAGATGACCAGCCTCAGCAAGGAAATTCTCACACCAATTTTCAAATAAGTGCAAACGGAGAAACAATTTGGTTGATTCGCTACGAGAGCAATGCTCCTAGAATAGTTGATGCGATCTATGTTCCTGCTTGCATCGTTGATGAATCATATGGCAGAGAAATGGAAACCTCAAATGAGTGGATTCATTTTAACCCAGCTACTCCTGATGCACCTAATATGATTGTTTCAGTTGAAGAATCTATGTTGTCAGCCATTCAATGGTATCCCAATCCTGCGCAAGACATCCTTCATTTTACCAAAGAAATAGATAGCCTTCAGGTATTTGACTTAGCGGGAAGATTTGTTCTCTCCAAACAAAGAATTAAATCATTGGATACTTCTGGTCTTCAAAATGGCATGTATATTTTTCAAGTAAATACTGAGACTTTCCCCGTTGTTATTAGTCGCTAATCACAGAGATTGCATAGAAAAGGCTACATTTGTGCCCGCATTTTTATTTTGAATCTCAAATCTTACATAAAGCCTCAAATGTTTAAAACCATTGGAAAAGCTGCTCAAGAGCTTAATTCCGATGTGTTTGCTATTGGTGGAATGGTTAGAGATATTCTATTGAAGAGACCAAATAAAGACTACGATTTCGTAACCAACGGCGATGGTATTGCTCTTGCAAATCAAGTTGCAAGACATCTTGGAGTAAAAAAAGTCAACGTTTTCAAGAATTTTGGCACTGCTCAATTTCATTTTGCAGATTACGACCTAGAGTTTGTTGGCGCTCGAAAAGAAAGCTATAATCAGCATTCGCGCAAGCCAGATGTTATTCCTGGCACTATTACAGACGATCAAAATAGAAGAGACTTTACCATCAATGCGATGGCTATTTCCCTTCAAGAAAATAATTTTGGAGAGCTCATCGATCCGTTTAATGGATATGCAGATCTTCAAAATAAAATCATTCGCACCCCACTCGATCCAGACATCACATTTAGTGATGATCCATTGAGAATGATGCGCGCGATTCGATTTGCTTCACAACTCGGTTTTTCTATTCACCCTGATAGTTTCCAAGCTATTGCTAGAAATGCAGACAGATTGAAAATCGTTAGTATGGAGCGTATCATGACTGAGGTGAATAAAATCATCATGACACGTCGACCAAGCAAGGGTTTCAAGATGATGTTTGAAACAGGTTTGCTACACCAGTTTTTTCCAGAAATGGTAAAACTTCATGGAACTGAAAAGCGTGATGGTATTAGCCATAAGGATAATTTCTACCACACACTTCAAGTATTAGACAATCTATGTGAATCAACCGATAACCTTTGGCTGCGTTGGTCTGCAATACTTCATGACATTGCTAAACCTCCAACTAAACGATTTGAACCCGGCATCGGATGGACTTTTCATGGACATGAAGATCTTGGGGCGCGCATGGTTCCAAAGCTATTTAATCGATTTAAACTTCCGCTTGATCATCAAATGAAATATGTACAAAAACTTGTGCAGCTTCATTTGCGTCCAATTGCGCTTACTAAAGAGGAAATTTCAGACAGCGCCATAAGAAGACTATTGTTCGAAGCTGGTGATGACATCGATGATTTGATGCTTCTTTGCAAGGCCGATATCACTTCAAAGAATGAGGAAAAAGTAAAGCGTTATCTCAATAACTATGAGATTGTAAAAGAAAAACTCATTGAAGTAGAGAAAAAAGACCACGTTCGCAATTTCCAACCACCGATCTCAGGTGAATTAATTATGTCTACGTTCGGCCTCACACCTGGTCGAGAAGTGGGTATTATTAAAAATGCTATCAAAGACGCTATTCTCGATGGCGATATTCATAATGACTTTGACAGTGCTTTTAGTTACATGTTAAAACAAGCTGAATCTCTAGGTTTGCAAAAATTAGCGTAACCCTTTTTGGAGGGCTTCGTATTTTTGTAGTTATGAAACACAGAATCTATTTCCTCTTGGCGTTTCTGCCTTCTTTTGCTATTGCACAAGGATACAACTTTGCAAATTCCGAATACAATATCAATGTTCTAAATACGGGTGGTATTCTTCACGGAGCGGGAGTAACTTTCTATGATTTCAATAAAGATGGTCTAGACGACTTGACGTTCTGCACTGCTAGTGACTCATTGATTTTTTATGAAAGCACTGGCACAGGCTTTAATAGAATAGAAATTATTCCGAACACACTCGATATGCGTCAAGCTTCTTGGGTGGACTATGATAACGATGGCGACGCTGACCTACTTGTCACTAAAGCGCGTAATGTCGGAAACAACACGAAGCTATACCGCAACGATGGATGGCCGGTTTTTACTGATGTAACAGCACAACTCAATATGCCTAATTTCGGAGGCGTGCGTTCATATGGTCAAGCTTGGGGAGATTACGATAGAGATGGATATCTCGATTTGTACATATGTAATTACAACCTCGGTGGTGGTATCACGAACTGGTTATTTCATAACCTAGGAGATGGGACCTTTGAAGAGGTGTCCTTCATTGCTGGTGTAGATAATGGAACCAGACTTTCATTCCAAGCTGCTTGGCAAGACTTCAACGAAGATGGTTGGTTAGATTTATATGTCATCAACGACCTTGACCAACAGAGCTACATGTACTACAATAACCAAGACGGAACATTCACCGACGTCAGTATTGAAACAGGTACAAACATCATGATTGAGGCAATGTGTATTTCAATAGATGATCTGGAACAAGACGGAGACTGGGATATATATGTTTCAAATATTGCTGACGGGAATTATTATCTTATCAATGAAGGCGGCGTATTTTCGAATCAAGCAGCTGCAGCCGGACTTGAAGTTAATCGCATGACCTGGGGAGTAACATGGGTTGATTATGATAATGATGGCGATAATGATGTTCATATGGTCACAACCCAAGGAAGCAATAATCAAAATCCATTTTTCACAAACAATGGTGATGGAACATTTACAGAAACTAACTCGATAGGTTTTGAAGGAGATCTGACCAATGCCTACAGCAATGCAAAGGGAGACTTCAATAATGATGGTTTCTATGATTTGATTCACTCTACTGTTGGTAGCCAAAACAGCTATAGACTTTGGGAAAACATTGGTTTGGGTGGCAACTATGTAAAGGTTGATCTCACTGGAGTTGTAAGCAATCGTGATGCGATTGGTTCCACTGTTGACTATTGGATCGGTGGTGTGAAAAAGCGATATTTTACCGCTGTTGGAGGAGGCTTTTTATCTCAAAATGCACACACTCAAATCATCGGTATAGCTGATGCTACGCAGATTGATTCTATTCAGATCAATTGGCCAAGAGGCATCGTAGAAAAGCACTACAACCTTCAAGCTGGACAACGATATGATTTCACAGAAGGAGAAACTTTTGCAGCGGAAATCACAACTACAAATGATCAGTTCTTATGTGAGTCACTTGTGCTCGATGCTGGCGAATGGAACTCATATACTTGGTCTGACAGTTCATCTGATCGCTATCTCACAGTTACTGAACCAGGCACATATGAAGTTATAGTGACTAATGAATTTAACTTGCCTATCATTGCTTCTATCGAAATATTTGAAGGAGTGTTCAATGACTTCGTTTCTACTGTAACGCCTTTGGACTGTCACAATGAAACAAGCGCAAGTATCCTTCTCTCAGAGTCCAATGACGCTACATTCAGCATTATTTGGGAAAATGAAAGCACAGAGCCGAATCGATTTGATCTTGGTCCTGGCGAATACTCTTATGTTGCCACCAGTGAAACAAACTGCATCACTTCTGGAATATTCTCTATTTCGAATCCTGACTCACTGTATTTGGAACTCATAACAACTGATGTCACTTGTTTTGGGTTGGATAATGGAAGCGCTATTTTCAATGCTTTTGGTGGTACCGGTGTGTTCACATTTGACTTTGGTAATTCCCTTCCTGAATCGCTCGCGGCAGGTGAATATACTTTCAGTGCAACTGATGAAAACTTGTGTCTTGTGGATACCACCTTCGTTATCACCGAACCTTCATTAATCATAGTTTCGGATATAATTAATGACGCTGAAAACGGCAACAATGGATCAATTGAATTGACTGTATCAGGCGGAACACCAGAATACTCTTATTTATGGAGCAATGGAGATGAAGATGCTACTGCGGAAAATATTGGTCAAGGTTCTTACACTTGCGTTATTACAGACTCGAATGACTGCACCTATGAGTATGAAGGTGCTATTATTGATGTGAATGTTTCTGAAATTGATGTGACCTCACTTTCCATTTACCCGAATCCTTCAAATGATTTTATACAATTAGAATGGAATAAAAAACCATACAATGGAATAATTGAATTGCATAGCATCAATGGAAGCCATATTCAACTCACGCAAGAATTCCTAACGCCTGGAATGCTCGATGTTCGCTCACTTGCTAGTGGAATTTATCTGATAAAGCTAGTAGAAGAAGGAACTACAATCTCGTTTATTCGCGAATAAGTTCGAGTTTAAAGACGTCCACTTTTGTTTTAAAAACACCAAAGGCAACAATTGCTTGACCACTTTCGAGCTCGAGTACCTCGCCTGTTTGTTTTGTGTTTTCAAGACGAACAAGGCTACCTACTTTCATTCGGTCACGGCTCGATTTCTTTTGTTGCTTGACTTCCGTGTTTTGGCTTATTTTCTTTTGAATTGCTTTTGTTTTGCGCTCCTCATCAATCTTGGATTTTTCTACCACCACATACTTTTTGACTTCATCAAGAAGTTCTTTATTCTTGGCGCGCAAGTTCCATGACTCAATAAACTGAGCCATTCTTTTACCATGATTTAAATACTTGTTATTGCGCTCGATTGTTTCTTGTTGACGAGCGAGTTTATCCTCAAACTTCTCCCTTCTTTTTTCAAAATCCTTAATGGTTTGACTTGCCAATTGCCCTGCCTCATCAGCATTTCTTGATAGTTCTTCGAATTTGGTTTTCTCTACTTGAAGAGAGGAAAGCAACTCATCCATTTGAACTTTTTGACTGCTCAACTTAGATTTCGCTGCCACAATCATACTCATAGGAATACCATTAATTTCAGCTACTTCAAAAGTGAATGAGCTACCTGGCTGACCAATACTGAGTTTGTAGGTTGGTTCGAGTGTTTCTGTATTGAACAACATACATCCATTCACTGCATTGCGCAATTGCGCAGCTTTCAATTTAATGTTGCTATAGTGAGTGGTGATTACACCAAATGCTTTTCTGTTATAAAGTTCTTCAAAGAAAACTTCAGCCAGCGCACCACCAAGATCTGGGTCAGACCCCGTTCCGAATTCATCTAACAATACCAGACTTCTTCGATTTGCCACTTTAAGAAAATGATTCATTCTCTTTAAGCGATAGCTATATGTAGAGAGTTGATTCTCGATACTCTGATTATCTCCTATATCAGTGAGTACTGCATGGAAGAGCGACATTTTACTCTTATCTCCAATAGGCAGTAGCAAGCCACTTTGAAGCATGATTTGCAAAAGTCCAATGGTTTTCATCGTTATCGATTTACCACCAGCATTTGGACCTGAAATGACTAGCATTCTACTGAACTTATCCATCGTTAGCGTTTGAGGATAAGTAACACGCCCCAGTCTTCTATTGTTAAGCAACAAAACAGGGTGATATGCTTTAACCAAATCAATCATCGGCTCTTCTTCAATGGTAGGCAAGACACCATCCATATCCAGAGCGAGTCTTGCCTTTGCTTGAATAAAATCTATTTCCGTCAATAATGTTTGATACTGTTCTATCAAAGGCAAGCGGTGTCGGATTTCATTGGTTAGTTGCTGTAATATTTTTCTAATTTCTCTGCGCTCATCATCGAAAAGTGACTCTAATTCAAAGTTGAGTTGAATATTCACTTCTGGTTCGATGTAGGTAAGATTTCCCGTCTTACTGCTACCTGCTACTACTCCATTCACCTTGCGCTTGTGAGTGCTGTAGATTGCGAGCACACGACGTTCATTGATATATGCTTCACCTGTATCGGCTAAAAAACCTTTGCCATTATAATCTTTAAGAACCTTAGCGAAGTTTTTTGCAATTTGTCTTCTTACTGCGCCAATTGAACTTCTGATCGATTGCAGTTCAACAGATGCGTCATCCTTCACTTGCCATTTTAGATTGAATACTTTTTCAACAGCTTCACAAAGTTCTTTTGTTTGTTCTATTTCTGCTGTTAATGCATATAACTGAGGAAAGACCTCGTTGAGCTCTTTCAGGCTATTGATGATCTCATTAGTGAGATTGCTTGCTCTGTGAATGCGTCCGAATCCTTCTTCAGTTAAAGTACTATCCTTTACTTGAAGCCATTTGATTTCTTGACTGAGTTCTTCAAAATCTGCGGCTGGAAATGTGACCGCTTCTCTTCGAATACGCACAAATTCCTCGAGTCTCGCGAGCTCAACGAGGAGTTTTGAATGATCTAATAAAGGTGATAGATCAGCCATTCTCTCACGCGCAGTCGGCTGCACGCAATAGTCGTGAAGTATTTTTCTCAATACATCAAATTCTAAGTCCTGAATGGTTTGCTGATCGAAATGATTCATAAATATGTGACAAAGCTAATAGAAGCGCAGATTTCAAACACCTATCCTTCCGAATAGTTTTATAATTGGCCAGTGATGCGATGATTTTTAATAATGGTGTTTATAAGATGATTTTTCGCAGCCTCAAATGCAGCCCTTTTCGATGTTCTTTTGTGATATGAAAAAGCGCATAGTTAGATTTTTCAAGAATAAATACGCCATCAGCATCACCATTTTTGTGTTGTGGGTGTGCTTTTTCAATGAAGTAGATTTATTCTATGTCTTCAAAAGTCGAATGGAGTTGTATTCACTTCAGAAAGAAGTGAAAGAACTCGAAAAGAAGAATGAGCAAGCTAAAGTTTCTTTAGAAGACTTGAAGAATAATCAAGCATCTTTGGAAAAATTCGCACGCGAAACTTACTACATGAAGCGCGACAATGAAGTAGTATTTGTTTTTAAAGAGGCTACCGAAGAATAATTACAGATACAAGTCTATCAATCCTTCTGGAGCTTCGATCTGAATCAATTTCTTCTTGTGATCAATTTCCTTGATGAAATCTTCATGCAAGGGAAGCAGAATAATTTTGTTCTTGTATTTGATTTCCAATTGAGGATTACCTGCCAATTCTAGCACTTGCTCGATGTGTCCGATGTCTCCTTTCACTGCATCATTTACTTGATATCCTTGCAGTGCACGTAGTTCAAGGCGCGTTTCATCCTCTTCTGAAATTTCTTCTTTTTTGATGAAAATTTTTGCTTTCACCAACGTCTTCGCTAATTCTTCAGAGTCGATACCCTCAAGCTTTACTTTAACAGAAGTATTCGTTTTATACTCTAATGTTTCGATAAAATAAGGCACAAGTTGACCTTTCAATTCAATGAAAACCGTTTCGATATCTTCATAATCGCTCCAATCCTCGGTATCGAGAAAAGCAGTGAGTTCTCCTTTGTAGCCGTGGAGTTTAGTAAAATATCCGAGTTGATGAAGTTCTGATTTATCTGGAATCATTGGAAAAATAGTTAGAAATAAAAGAGGCCTTTTCAGGAGAAAAGGCCTCTAATTTTTTAAAGAAAACAATTTTATGCTTCTGCATTTTCATTGCTTTCTGCAGCTTCAGGAGCAGCAGTCTCTTCTGCAACAGGTGCAGGAGCTGGAGCTTCTTCAACAACAGGAGCAGCGGCAGCAGCGAGTGACTTCAAACGATTTTCGTTTACTTCACGCTCGTGCTTCAATTGCTTTGTTTTAGCTTCTTCTTTGTTCTTAGCTAGGCCATCACGCTTTGCTTGAATCTTTTGCTCTTTGCTTTCTCTCCAAGCAGCAAGACGCTTGTCAGCTTCTTCTTGAGTTAAAGCACCTTTAGCAACACCTTTGTGAAGGTGCAATGCATAAAGAACACCTCTGTAGCTAAGCATTGCTCTCATTGTTTCAGTAGGTTGAGCACCTTTCTGAAGCCAATCAAGCGCTTTATCGTTATCTAGAACGATAGTTGCAGGGTTGGTGTTTGGGTTGTAGCTACCGATACGCTCGATGAATTTACCATCACGTGGTGAACGAGAGTCTGCGGCAACAATGTGGAAGAAAGGTTTTCCTTTCTTACCGTGACGTTGTAGTCTAATTTTTACTGGCATAGTAAATTGTTTGGTGGGTACGAAACCCGGTTAACAATAATAATTAATTGGGGGGCAAAAGTAGTAAATTTTCGGCAATTCCGCACTAAATTTGAATTTGCTTTGTTTAAGGCCCGAATGAAACCAATTTATCTACTAATATTTTTAGCTTTCTTCTTCTCAAATCTCACATTTGGGCAGTACAAAACTAATCCATTGGCCAATAAAGAGTGGCTTAATTCCTCCATAGGAGCTAATACTGCCGACAATATCTCGTGGCAAATGGCTGCCACTTATTCAAAAAGATCTGATGTTCTTATTACGGCAGTTCGACTCGGGTATTCTCAAGAATTCATTGAATCAGCTGCTGACTCTGTTACTTCTAAGAAGAATAAAATAATAGAAGCGGGTATGATGTGGGGAGAAGGTTATGGGGGCGAACATTGGTATGCGAGCATTGCTGGCGGTATGGGACTCAACGTTCGACGCTATGCGGATGATATTGAAGATACAACGCTCGTTCGTGTCCTGACAGGAGTCACCATTGGTGTTCCTGTTCAACTCGAAGTGGGATTACTTTTCAATGAGAACTGGGGAGCATCTGCTACAGCACTTGCTAATTGGAATTTCCGCCAGCCTTATGTTGGTTTACATGTCGGTGTTGTTTATCGTCCATCAAAGAAGAAAAAGCAGTAATTTTTCTCAAAAAAAATGAAGGAAATAGAGAATATAGAAGATGTTACTCTTCTTGTTGAAGCCTTTTATAGCAAAGCCTTTGATGATCCAAAACTATCTCCGCATTTTGAAGGAATGGATTTCGAAGCACACAAGCCAAAAATGATTGCATTTTGGGCGTTTGTATTGCTAGATCAACCAGGTTACACCACCAACGTTTTTGATAAACACACACATCTTAAAATAGACTCATCACATTTCAATCAATGGATAAAACTATTCCACGCAGTAGTAGATGAACATTTCATTGGTGAAAAAGCAACTGATGCGAAGCTCAGAGCAACCACTATAGGTTGGACATTTGGTAATAAAATGGAGCAACTCCATAAGAACCAATGAATCGTAAAGACTTCCTTATAAAATCTTTGATGGCCGGAGGAGGACTCGCACTTCTCCCCTCTCTTCTTGCATCATGTAAAAGAGAAAATATTTTTGAAAACTCCAGCTTTAAAGGAAGTGTTGGAATTGTAGGTGCGGGAATCAGTGGACTGTACGCCGCATTATTATTGAAAGAGCGTGGAATTGATGTTCAAATTTTTGAGGCCTCCAACGATTTTGGCGGACGAATAAAAACACTAGAAGGATTTGCTGACTTTAAAATTGAATTAGGAGCTGAATATGTTCATGGAAATAATTCAGTGTGGTATGACTTCGTGCGCAATGGTTCAAATAATTTCGTAACGTCTGATCTCCAAGACTATTACTTTTTGAACGGTCAAATTATGACGCAAACAGCCTTTGAAAGTACAAGTCAATATGCTGAAATCATAAGTTTGTTAGATAGTATTGAAAGCTATGCTTCTTCTGATATTTCAGCATTGGGTTACGCAGTTTTAAATGGACTTTCAGAAGAACTCATACCTATTTGGAATGGATGGGTTGGAAACGAAAATGGAACAGACATATCTAAGATTGGCATCTCGGGACTCTCTTTTGTTGATCAATCTTGGGTGGCGGGTGAAGGAGATTTTTTATTGAAATCACCTGACTTCAAAACGATCATGCTTGAAGCTTTTTCGAGTGTGTTACCATATGTTCAATATAATACTCCTATTTCTCATATCAACTATGCTGATAGCAAGGTAAAACTATATGATGCAGATGGACAAGAGTATTTGAAAGATCGAGTAATCGTGACGTCTTCGATTCAAGTATTGAAAGATCAACTTGTCACTTTTACTCCCAATCTTCCTCCTCTACAATTGCAAGCGATCAATAGTATTGCAATGGATAAGGGCTTGAAAATTATCTTAAAGTTTAGTGAAGGTTTTTGGCCTAATGATCTTGCATCTATTTATGGGGGCACTGTGGTTCCTGAATATTGGGCGACGGGAATTGGCGGAAGGAGCGCACAGAACAACATTCTCACAGCTTTTGTAAATGGTAGTGCAGCCGAAAACCTCATTGCGCTGGGTGATCAAATGATTCCAACTATTCTGACCGAATTAGATGGAATGTTTGGTGGAAGTATTGCCTCAAATAATTTCATTGACCATCGCTTTATCAATTGGTCAGAGCAAGAATATATTAGAGGCACGTACTCCTATTTTCCTGTAGACCTATCCTCAGATATCAGAGGACAGTTAGCAGAACCAGTAAATAATAAATTATTTTTTGCTGGCGAGGCAAGTCATTCAAGCGGACATCATGGCACTGTACATGGGGCCATGGAGGCGGCATTCAGAAGTGTCAAACAAATATTAGAATCAGCATGAAGAAATGGTGCATCATCCTTTTCATTGCTGTTATTTCTGTTAACGCACAAGCGCAATGGAGTGCTCGATTGGGCTACAATTATTTGTTTGCTCCTGATTGGGATGAATCATTTTACAATTACAACTTCGCGCGTCCTTGGAATAAAAAAGAACTTTCACCACTCATTCATGGCTATGAAGCTCGTATGGGATGGATTTTTCGATGGAAGGCTATCAAGAGTTTATATGTGCATCCTCAATTAGGAATGCACCAATTCACTAGTCGTTCGGCGAATAATGGGGAAGATATGTTTGTGAGACTCCGCAACTATTCACTTCAATGTGATGTCAATTTTAATCCACGTGCCCTTTTCAAAAATGTGAGTGCTGGTCCTCTTGGAACTCGTTTTCACATGTATATCAGCCCTGCACTTCATCTGTGGGATCCTCATGTGAACAAAGGCGAAGTGATCTACAGTGATCAATACGAAAAGAGATCTGAAGATTTATCCATGTCATTCAGTGTGGGCGCGGGAATGGGATATCGTGCACTCATGATTGCAAAGAAATTTATCGTAACTCCTCAAGTGGGTGTACGATATGCTCCCAATGTTACGTTGAAGGAATTTCCTAATGCTATTCAAGGCGGAAATGAAACAAACTTGTTTCAAAAAGCTCAAGTGGTATGGTTATGGGAAACGGGAATCGAAGTGGTCTGGATTTTTCCAAGAACGAAATCTGGAAAAGGATATATGAGGCCTTGTACCGATTGTTGAAGAGTTGGGAGTTAGGAGTTAGGAGTTAGGAGTTGGGAGATTGGAGTTGGGGATGAAGAATTTTGAAATGATTGCAGGATTAGATAGCATGCTTTAGCATGCCTTCTTGTTGAAACACCTAATGAAATTAGGGGACGAGGGCAAGGAAGAAGTGATATGAACGGAATATAGATATGGATATAGATATGGACATGAAGGGAAATATGAAGAGCTTTGTTTTAATTTTAGGGTTAGTGATTGGTTTTGGTGTTTCTGCTTTTTCGCAGGATGTGGCCGCTATTGAAGATTCACTTTCACGTTACTATAAAATTTTAGCGGCATCCAAGAATGATGCATTAAGCGACTCTACAAGTCAAAAAATGCGCAACCTGTTTATACAATCGTTCTCATTTCCTGAAACATTCATCTACCCATTTGAAAAATTGAATATGTCACGCATCACCAGTTCTGATGGTCGTGTGAGACTTTTCAATTGGAACCAACCCAAGCAAGACGGTACTTATAAGTACTACTGCTTTGTACTCAATCGTGATATCAAAACAGGAGCTTATGAATGGTTTGAACTAGTCGACAATCAAAAAGAGGTAGATAAGATTGAAAATAAAATTCTCAATGCTGATAAGTGGATGGGAGCCCTGTACTATGAGATTATTCCACTTTCAACGGATAAAAAAAACAATTCATATGTCGTTTTGGGTTGGGATGGAAAGGATGATTTAACTACAAGAAAAATGGTTGATATCCTTGAATTCTCGGGATCAAAAGTGAGACTCGGAGCAGCTATCTTTAAGACAGAGCTCGGTTCTCAAAAGCGATTGATCTACGAATACAGTAATGATATTAGTATGTCTATCAAGTTCTATCAGAAAAAAAAGTGCATTGTAATGGATCACTTGGCACCCAAGAATCCAATGATGACAGGAGTTTACGCCGATTATGGACCAGACGGTACTTACGATCTATACCAATTAGAAAAAGGCAAGTTTGAGCTTCACGAAAAAATTGACATTAGTGAATTTGCAGAAGACGATGAACGTCCTTATGTTGATCCTCGTACACGAAGAAGAAGACGTTAACGCATTTTTCTTTGTGGATGGATGCGCACTTCGGTAGCGCCATAGCCATAAGTGTGATAGGGTGCATCCATGAATTCACAGTGAGGATAATAATCATTGAGAATTTTTCGAATTTCTTGTCTAAGTACCCCCTGACCTACACCGTGAATAAATACTACTCTGGGTATTTTCTTTTCTTCAGCGTTGCGCAGCATTCGTTCGAAGTGTTCGATTTGTGCTACTACGATTTCCCCATTGGTTAAGCCTCTTTGTGAGTCAAGAATTTCATGAGCATGAAGGTCTACCTCCATCAACTCCCCTTTTACAACAGTTTCGCCTTGTGATTTACTTTTATAAATAGACTTGAAATCGGCATTGGCTTTCTTTACCAGCTCCGAATCAATGTTTCTCTCTAGAAGTGAGCTTAGATCGGGTTTTACTTGATCATATTTTTTACTTTCCACTTGAAAGCCCATGATATGAACGAGTTCTTTCACTTGATGTTCATAGGCAAACCCGGAGACATCCTCTACCAATGCAATATTCTCACTAGGAAAATCAATGATTTTTCCCTCACCCTCATCATTTAAGAATCTTACTCTATCTCCAATTTTGAAATTCATAATGCAAAACTACGAAGAGATTCTCATGGAGCGAGGCGATTGATAAACCAATTGAAGTCTTCATCTACTTTGTAGATAAGTCGATCGTGTAATCTGCTTGGGCGCCCTTGCCAGAATTCAAAATAATGCGCGATTATGCGGAAACCTCCCCAATGCTCAGGTCTTGGAACCGTTTGACCATCAAATTTAGTGGTATAATGTATTACCGCATTTTCCAACTCTTCGCGTGTGCGTAATGTAGAAGACTGCATGGAAGCCCATGCAGCTATTTGACTTTCGCGTGGGCGGCTTGCGAAATATTCATCGCTTTCCTCAGTAGATATCTTACGAATTACTCCGTGCACTCGGATTTGACGCTCAAGTGTGTTCCAAAAAAAATTGACCCCAACTTTGTCATTTCCCTCAATGTCTTTTCCTTTACTCGAAAGATAATTGGTAAAGAAAACCAATCCATTTGCGTCAAAACTTCTTAACAAAACAACTCTTGTATTTGGAAAACCTTGTTGATTGATGGTAGTGATGCTCATCGCGTTATAATCCTTGATTCCTTCGCGACGTGCATCTTCTAACCAATATTCAAACTGTTCCCATGGATTAATTGAAGCTTCACTTTCTAAAAGAATGTGCTTGCGATATTCATTTCTTTCGGTGAAAAGGTCGTCGTTTATTCGTGTCATAGAAGTAGTTGTTACACCAACAAATATACTACCCGGACATTAGGTGAGTTGGACAGAATAGCTAACAATTCGTTAATTCAAACAAAAATCATATTTTCACAGGCATGAAATGGATCTGGAGAATACTTATAGCCATTGTTGCAATCATATTAATTGCCTTTGGATTTCTTTACTATAAAGGAAATAGCACCAAACCTATTTATAACGGAGAGCTTGGTTTAGCAGGGCTTGAGTCCGAGGTAAACGTGTATTATGATGAAGTTGGAGTACCTCACATTGAGGCCAAAACGAGAGCTGATCTTTACATAGCATTCGGCTATGTGCACGCACAAGATAGGTTGTTCCAAATGGAGTTATTGCGACGCGCTGGAAGTGGAACTTTAGCCGAAGTCATTGGAGAACCAATGGTAAAGGTTGACCGCATTTTTCACACCATTGGGCTTCCGGAATATGCTCGAGCCTCCGCAGCATATATGAACTCCCAAAAAGATACACAGATGTATCAGGACCTTACGAACTACATCGCCGGTATCAATAAATTTGTGGATTCTGGAAACCTCCCTCCCGAATTCTCTATCATCGGAATTCCACCTCATGCCTTTACTGTTGAAGATGTTTTTTACATCACAGGAGCCATGTCTTTTAGCTTTTCACAAGCGCAAAAAACAGAACCAGTTGTAAATCATATCAAGTCGCTATATGGAAACGAATATTTAAGTGATATCGCACTTTGGCACCAATCAGGCGATAATGCTATTCCAGTTTTTGATACACGCGCAGCTTCATCGGCTGACACTTCATCAGTGAAGGCCTTGAGCATGATTGGTGATGAATTGGAAAACATTTTTGAACTCCTACCCTTTTCCCCTCTTGAAGGATCAAATTCTTGGGTTGTGAATGGAACACGAACCAAGAGCAAAGAAGTTATTTTCTGTAACGACACTCATATTGGTTACCTCATTCCTCAGACGTGGTATGAAGCCTATTTAAAATGTCCCGACTTCGAATTATACGGTCATTTCATGGCGGCTGTTCCCTTTGCACTTGTGGGCCGAAATAGTCAACAATCTTGGGGTTTAACGATGCTTCTCAATGATGACATGGATTTTTTCCAAGAAAAAATAGAAGGAGACCAAGTGCTGAGTAAAGGCAGTTGGGTGCCGCTAAAAAAGAAAACCATCTCAATCAAAGTAAAGGATGGTGAAGATGTAAACTTCGAAATTCCTATTACACCCCACGGCCCAGTCATTAACGGAGCTTTTGATGGTATGTCTGAGAAGGATAGCCCCATATCTATGTCGTGGACATACACAATGTTTGAAAACAAAACCATGGATGGATTTTATGAGATGAATAATGCAACTGACATGAAAAAATTTGAGGCTGCATTATCAAAGATACATGCCCCGGGGTTGAGTGTTAATTATGGTGATGCGGAGGGTAATATTGCTTGGTGGGCATGCGCGCAATTAGTAAAGCGAGCTCATCATGTGAACTCATGGAGTTTGCTAGATGGAGGTTCCGGAAACGACGATTGGCAGGGTTATTACACTTTTTCAGAAAATCCCCGCAATATCAATCCCCCTTCAGGATTTATCTATAGTGCCAACAACTGGCCTGAGATGAAAGATTATCCAACTAAAAATCAACTTGACACTTCCTACATGTGGTATCCTGGCTATTATAAACCAGAATACCGTGGTGAACGAATTAGTAAACTCCTTTCTGAAACTTCAGATTTTACGCTAGAGTCAATGAAGTCAGTAATGACCGATATCACCAGCGATGCAGACAAAAAAGTGATGGATGAATTTTTCAATATTGTTAATGACAGTTTAGACCTAAACAATCATTCAGAATACGCTCAATATCTAGAACTCTTTGAATGGGATGGTGCATATACAAGCGAATCGTATGGATCTACTTTTTTTACAAAAATGCTCTATCACTATCTCTCCTATGCTTGTGCAGATGAATTTGGTGAAGCGAACTTCAAACTTTTCTTAAGCACACATCAAGTGCAGCGAGCTCAATCTAAGTTGATCACGATTGAAGATTCTCCTTGGTGGGATGATGTAAATACAAAAGATAAAAAAGAGACTCGAAAAGATATCATTGTAAAAGCATATCAACAAAGCATTGCAGAATTACAAGCTCAGTTTGGTGATAATCCTAAAATATGGAATTGGAGAAAAGCATGTTTCCTAGAATTGAAACATCCACTAGGCGAGGTAGCTGTATTGCGTCCGATTTTCAATGTAGGACCGCACCCTGTAGAAGGAAGCAATGAAACAATCATGCAAAGTGGATTCTTGTTGAATCCAGATGGTGAATACAAAGTTTATTTTGGTTCTCAAATGAGAATAATCGTAGACTTCGCTCACGCTGATAGTGCTTTGAACATTACGCCATGCGGTCAAAGTGGACATTTGTTTAGCAAGCACTACTCAGATCAAAACGAGATGTATCGCAATAAAGAATTTAGAACACAACGTATGGGAATCTTCCCTGAAGAAGCAATAGATCATCTTGTGCTTTATCCTATTTATCCCAACTAATTGATGAGAATAGGATTGATTTCTGATACACATGGATGGTTAGATCCAGCGGCACTAAAACACTTTGAAAATTGTGATGAGATTTGGCATGCTGGAGATATTGGTTCGATGGCGCTCCTTGAAGAGCTAAAGTCATTTAAGCCCGTTCGTGCAGTTTATGGCAACATAGATGATCATAAGATTCGCCAAGAATGTCCTGAGCATTTGCGTTGGAATTGTGAGGGAGTAGATGTCTGGATGACGCACATTGGAGGTCGTCCAGGAAATTACAGTTTGCCCGTTCGCCCTCTGATGAAAAGTAAACCGCCGAAATTGTTTATCTGCGGTCATTCTCACATTTGTTTAGTAAAAATGGATCAAACACATAAAAGTTTGTACATGAATTCAGGTGCTGCTGGTCGACATGGCTTTCATAAAATGAGAACTATTCTAAGATTTGAAATCAATGCAGGCCGAATTGAAAATCTCGACCTCATAGAACTTGGTCCGCGCACACTTCCGAAGGAATGATGGAGTTTTTGGAAAAAAGAAAAACAGCTATTCGAATCATGAAGAATAGCTTCGATGGGAACGATGCTGTTCATTATAGTATTGGTAAAACTGGATTAGGCTATTCGTTTCGAAAAGAAGCACTTGCTCGTTTTATGTTCGACTATTGCGAGAGGCGATCTGGAGTTTATTTGTCTAAAAATAATCAAGGAATCATTTGTTTTTATCTGAATTCGATTCCTGTTTGTTGGATATATAATTTGTGGGATGAACTGTGCCTTGGATTATTGGCAATTGGTCCTTTTCGCGTGTTTCGCGTATTGAAGAGGTCGAGTTTAGTGTCCAAAGCACGAGCAAGTCAGGGTGAGCATCTTCATTGTTGGTACTTAGGGGTTGAATCTGATGCTCGAACGATGACCACTGCCATTGAGCTAAGAAATCTGCTATATAGCGCCTCATCAAAAACAGGCCTACCCGTGCTCGCGGAGACCACGATGACCCAAAATCGTGATGTGTATGTGCGGATGGGCTTTCGAGTTTACGAGGAAATCAGATTAAGAGGATTGGTCACTTATTGTTTGATTTTAGATCCTCCATTGTAGAGAATTTCAGTTGCTAATGACCTTACGAGGACTGACCCCGAAAATGCTTTTGAATGCCGCACTAAAGTTCGATAGATTTTCATACCCGAAGTCAGTATAGATTTCAGAAGCTTTTACATTTCCTTTTTCCAATAATTCTTTTGCTCTTGTCAATCGTTGAATTTGAAACCATTTGCCAGGACTCATACCATACTTCAGTATAAAATGTCTTTTAAATGATGAAAGACTCATATTGCAAAGGAATGCTACCTCCTCGATGCTCAAATTAGAATAGACATTTCCTTCAATTATTTTCTTGAAAGTTGTATCATGTCTACTACCTAATATTCCTCTTAAAAAGTATGCGAAATGTTCACCTTCTTTTTCAAAAAGATAGTAGAAGAGTTCAAACAGTTTCACTTTGAGCATTGCTACTTGAGAATGTGAATTTACTTTTAAGAGAAGTTGCACGGACGATATGTAATTATTGATGAAAGCGTCTTTCTCAATAACAAAAAAACCTCTGTTTGGGAAATTCAAAAGGATATCATCGGCTTTGTAGTTAAGGGAAAACTTCACCAGGAATTCTTCGACATCGTCATTAGAAAAAAAGAATAATAAGCTTTTATATCCATGTTTTGGAGCTACTCTTTCTTTCATCAAGCAATTGCCATTCGCAATTAGAATGATTTTGTTCGAATCCATTTGGACAGATTCATTTTGAAGGTGTAATTCCTTTTGACCTTCGAGCAACATGCTAAAAACATTTCGGGAGAGGTGAACGCGACTTCTAGCATATTCCTTATCAAGTGAATATTCGTGCAGGAGCACCTCAGGAACTGGAGAGTCTTCTTTTTCATAGAAGACTTCAGGCACATATTGTATGCTCATATTAGTTTTGGTTAATTAAGTGTGAACTTAATCAAATATAACCAATTGAGCTACAAGATATTCCAAATAGTCTATTAAATATGCTAGAAATTACTTTTCGATGGTTTGCACTGGAACTCTCGTACCTTCTTTATAGCCTACAATAAATGAATCAACAAACCCTCTTTTTTGAAGAACTGCTAGTGCAGCCTCTGCCTTTGCATAGGTAGTAAACATCCCCACACAGTATCGAGTAAATCCAGCCTTGGTTCTTTCAGCATAAATTGGTTCAATACCGTTGAAAATTTCTGCATCTATTTGCTCACGAAAGGCCCCTACTTGAATCATATAAAGCTTTCCTGCAGGTAGCGAATTATTCTTTGTGATCGCCTCACTCGACGGGTATTGGATATCTACTCCGTAATTGAATCTATCCGCCTCTAATGGTGCGGATAATACAATTGACTGGCCTTCCACTCTAACTTCAGTAGTACTTGTATTATTAGTACTTGAGCTAGTAGGAATTGGGTTTCCAGATACCTTAGTTGAGTCGGATGAAGTAGCAACATCTGGAGTATCAACTACGGATTCATTCTTCTGTAGTACCTTGAATTCTGTTCTTCTATTCAAAGCTAATTCATCTTCTGTACAAGTAGTCTGCTTTGCTCCTTCGCAAATACAGCCATTGACAGGCACTTCTTCACCATACCCCTTGTACTTTAACTGAGCTTGCGTTACCCCTTTATTCAGTAGATATTTTACAGTGGAGTTTGCTCTTTTTGATGAGAGTGTAGCATTAGCATTTTTATTCCCACGACAGTCGGTATGTGATCCACATTCAATTTTTATATCTGGGTTATTGATCAATATTTCAGCGATCTTATCCAATTCCGTTGCACCTTGAACAGTTACATCCCACTTCGCGGATTCGAAATAAATTGGCTGAATCGCTAATAATGCTCCGAGATCGTCACCTACCGAAATCTTTTTCATCGTTAGGTCACAAATTGAATTCAAATCGAACTGAGAATTGTTTGATTGAATCTTTACACTACTAATTTTCTTAGGTGCATAACCTTGCTTACGCAGTTCGATATCAAATAGTGAATTTTCTGATAGTGCTTTTAAATCCAAGCCTTGAGTGAAAGCTCCGCCTGAACCAGAGGTCAAAGAATCATGTCCAGCAGATGTATTGAAATAAACAGTAACACCTTCGATACCTTCTCCTGATTCCAGATCTTTCACAATACCATTCACATCCAATGATGTTATTGGTGAAATAGCAAGAGTTTGTCTTACACTTCTGAAATAAGCGTGAGCTGGTGCTTCATAGGTTATCTGTGCTTGCTTATATCCAGGAGCAACGATATTCAATGTTCCTCCCTCCGCTTTTGCCTTGATTAAGCCACTATCATCGGTAACTATATTCTCTGAAGTAACGGAAGTCAAATCATATTGTGTTCTCACCTCTAGACCTCTCAAAATTTCACCTGATGTTTCATTAGTCAATTGAACTTCCCAATCACCAAAAAGACTATTATCAATGAACACAGAGTAAATATTATCATTTCCATCTCTATTAGTAGTTATGAAATACTTCCCTTTTGTATCTAATGAGTTAATCAAATAAAAATCATCACGAGTAGAGTTTAATGGCAAGTCAAGCAACTTTGGCTCCGACCATGCTCCATCTCTGTTCATGTAACATGAGTAAAGATCCAATCCCCCAAAACCACTTGCTCTGTCAGATGCAAACACGAGAATACTATCTGTTACCAATGTAGGATAAACCTCATCATCAGAAGTATTGATATTTCCAGCAACAGCTTGTGGCTCTCCGTATGTGCCATCATCATTTCTCACTACAGAATACAAATCCATTCCACCTCTGCCATCTGGTTTATTGCTAGAGAAGAAAAGAATATTTGTTTTTGAATTAAAAAATGGGTGCGCGTAGGATGATTGCTTATCACAAAAAGAAAGTTCAGTCACCTTATTATCTTTCAATGTTGAAGTGCGTTTTTCGAAAAGGCTTAAGTGAGCTGGAGCCTTCTTCCCTTTAGCAGCAACGTTTCTGTTGATTACCATGATACCTGCATCCTCTGCGATAGTAACCGGACCATCGTGCATAGCAGAGTTAATCGCAGCAAAACTGTTGCTATATGAGCCACTGCTATCTGAAATTTGTAAAAAAGGTTTATCGTGCCATTTGAATTTGCTAGATGGAGAATAATTAGTAGCATGATTTGACATATAGTAAATATCTCCAACATAATAAAAAGGCGTCATTTCATCATCGAGTGAGTTAAATTCTTCTACATTGACTTTAATCTCCGTTTTCGCCTCCTTCACGAGTGGATTTTGGTACAGCACCTCTCGCCCTCCCGCTTCTGCAGATACTAGTTGCGCTAGTCTAACACTTTCTGTTAGATTACCCATTTGTTTTAATGCTTCACAATACATCAACTTTTCGTCAGCAGACATTGTCTCTTCTGGCACCTTTGCAAAAGCTTCTGCTGCCTTGTCCATCTTGAGCATATTAAAATTGCTCAAGGCAAGAATGCGATATTTCTGAGCATCCTCTCCTTTGATAGACTCACAAACCTTTGCTGCTTCAGCAAATGATTTTTCGTTGTAGAGTTTTTCAGCATACTTCAGTCTTGCAGAACTTCCGCATGCCATTAAGAAAACTACTAATATTATTAAATATGATGATTTCATGATAGGTGGATTAAGAGACGAGATCAATATAGTCGAGGAGAAATTTGTGCACCCTTCGGTCCCATTTGGAAGCGCAACATCACTTCATGTGTATGTCCTACCAATGTACCTAGGTCAGTTAGTTCTCGATCATATGCATATCCAAGCTTTATAAAGGGATGAACTTGACACTCAAGCATTGCAACTGCTGCACCGTTTGTTCTATAGCCAAGACCAACTCCTATCACTTTCTTGTAATAAACATTGGCATTGATATCAGCGATAAGTGGAGCCGCCTCGATCTGTCTTACCAGAACGCTAGGTTTCAATGTAAACAATGGATCAATTTCCCATATATAACCTAATTGATAAAAGAAATGTGGAACTTCTAATGCTTCAGTACTGCCAGCAATGTCTGTTGCAGAAAGGGAATTCTTCAAAATACTTGGAGCTGAAATCCCCCCATAAAAAGTATCAGAATAATAGAAAACTCCAGCCCCCACATTGAATGTCGAAGAACTCAAATTAGAACTGAAAGTTGGGTCAGATGATCCATCCAAACTATGTTGAACCCCTGCTAATCCAACAGAATACTGGGCATAATTTGCTTGGATACCAAATGCTACTCTTGCTTTTTTCAAATGCAAATGATATGAACCTGCAAGTGCAATTTGGTTTCTATCTAATACACCAATCTGATCATTGTTAAATGATATCCCCGCACCAATTTTCTCTTGGAAAAAATTCTTGTGGGCATTTGCCACTAAAGTCTTAGGAGCTCCTGGTATACCTGTCCACTGTGTACGATATAACACCGAAGCATTTATTCCCTCTGCGCTACCGGCATAGGCAGGATTAATGGCAAGGCCATTAAACATGTACATAGAGTACTGTGGATCTTGTTGTGCAGCGCTACAAAATGGCAAGGCTACCAACAAACTGAGAATTATTTTTTTCATGTTTTTCATGATTAACGCCATAATGTGATGAATCCAACATTTTCTTTAGACACACCTTCTACAGTAATAATGTAATAGTATGTACCTGCTGGCAAATCGCCAGTGAATGCCCCTTCTGTAGACTTGCCGTCCCAGTCATTCGCATAGTTTTCGCTTTGATAAACTAGAGAGCCGTATCGATTAAAGAATTGAACGTTAACTGATGTGCCACCTTTCAATCCTTCAAGAACTAAGAGATCATTTACACCATCGCCATTTGGTGAGAAACCTTCTGGGATGAATAATTCACATTGTTCGCTGTCGAGATAATTTGGAATACCATCATAGTTGCAATCATCTGGTGTAATTCCATCGCCATTATAATCCAACTCTTCTGACGTAAGTAATCCATCATTGTCGTCATCTACATCACGGAAGTCTGGGAAGCCATCTCCATCTGTATCGTCTGGACCTACTCCATCATTATTCGGATCATTTTCATCTTCATCCAATGCACCGTCATTATCACTATCCAATTCTTGGAAGTCAAATAGACCATCACCATCTGTATCTACTGGTGTGTTGCCATTGCTTTCAATGCTATCGTCAAGACCATTTCCATTTGCGTCTACAATAGGACCTGTTCCGATGTATCCATCGTTGTCACCATCAGCACCATTGGTTTCTATAACATCATTGATTCCATCTCCATCGCTATCGCTATCCAATGCATCAATGATTCCATCATTATCTGTATCACCACCATTTTGTGCTGTAGCCATTTCAACGATATCTAGAACACCATCATTATCATCATCGATATCCTGACCATCTTTTACACCATCGTTATCAGTATCTGCGCAGTCGCCTTCAAATAGACCTTCATCGATTTGCGTATCGCAGTTATTATCAATAAAGTCGCAGATTTCTATTGCATCAGGGTTGATTGCATTATTAGTATCATCGCAATCAAGACCATTGGTAACAAAATCAGGAACTGGAGTACATGAACTTACCAATGTAGAAGGATCACCATATCCGTCAAGGTCAATGTCTGCGAAGTAGTCCACAAATACAGCGTCTTCATCGATATCTGGATCGCAGTCATTATCGATACCATCACAAACGTCAGTGTTGCCCGGATATACATTGTTGTTAGTATCATCACAATCGGTGCTGTCAAAGACATAGCCCGTTGGTTGGAAGCATGATATTACGAAATCATTTACATCTCCAAAGCCATCACCATCTGCATCAGCAAAGAATGTGAATGTTGTAAATCCTTCATCGATTTGTGTGTCACAGTTATTATCTATACCATCACACTCTTCCAAAATTGCAGGATTGATATTGTTGTTAGTGTCATCGCAATCCGTGTTATCAGAAACATAACCTGCAGGGGGTGCACATGAGAGTATTGTCACATTAGGATCCCCAAATCCATCGCCATCCGTGTCCGCATAGAAGGTGTCTGGTACAAAAGTTTCGTCAATTAAAGTGTTACAGTCATTATCTAGACCATCACACAATTCGATCATCCCTGGATAAACATATTGCTCGTTGTCATCACAGTCTGTGTTGTCTGAAACATATCCTGGAGGTGCAACACATGCTTGAACAGAAACATTTGGATCTCCAAATCCATCACCATCATTATCCAAATAGAATGTCTCAAGTGGGAAACCTTCGTCTATTTGTGTGTCGCAGTTGTTATCAAAGCCATCACAAATTTCTGGAGCGCTCGGATATACCGCATTGTTGCTATCATTACAATCAGTGTTGTCAGTGGTAAACCCTGGTGGTAATGCACATGCTTCGATGGTATTGTTTGGATCTCCGAATCCGTCTGCATCATTATCGGCAAAGAATATTTCAAGCGGCGAAAGTCCTTCATCAATAAACGAATCACAGTTATTGTCTAAACCATCACACAATTCAGCTGCACCAGGGAAGAATGTGTTGTCGCTATCATCACAGTCCAAATCATTGTCAACAAAACCTACTGGTTGAACACATGCTTCAACAGGATTATTTCCATCTCCAAATCCATCTCCATCTGCGTCTAACCAATATGTTGTTGTAGCAAATCCATCATCAAAAATGAGATTACAATCATTATCAATCCCATCACAAATTTCAATTGCTCCAGGGAATACCTCATCATTTGAATCATCACAATCAGTGTTATCGGTTACATAACCAATGGGCGCTACACAAGCTTGTGTGGTGTTATTTGGATCTCCAAACCCATCGTTATCTGCATCTAGATAGAATACAATATCTCCTTCTTCATCAATATCTAAATCACAATCATTATCTTCTCCATCGCATACTTCATTTGCGTTCGGGAAGATTGCATTATTCGTGTCATCACAGTCAGTATTGTCGCTCACATATCCGGTTGGTGCTGTGCAAGCAAAAATTGAGTTGAGGGGATCACCAAATGTATCGCCATCTGTATCAGCGAAGAATTCGATGTTTCCTGTTTCGTCAATTTGTGTGTCACAGTTGTTATCAATACCATCACAAACTTCTAGTGCATCTGGAGAAATCGCGGCATCCGTATCATCACAATCAAGGTTATTAGCAACATATCCTGTTGGTGGAGTGCAAGCTAAAATCGTATTGGTTGGATCTCCGTATGTATCACCATCTGTATCGGCAAAGAATACCAATGCTCCAGTTTCATCAATTTGGGTATCGCAATCGTTATCTACTCCATCACATACTTCTGTAGCTGATGAATTGATTGCATTGTTATTGTCATTGCAATCGGTATTGTCAGCAACGAAACCTACTGGTGCACTGCAAGCAAGTGCTGTTATGTTTGGATCACCAAAACCGTCATTATCATTGTCTGCATAGAAAGTTGTAAATGCTCCTTCATCAATAGCGAAGTTGCAGTTTTGATCTATTCCATCACAGATTTCAATTTCACCAGGATTGATATTATTATCCGTATCATCACAATCAGTATTGTCAGATACAAATCCAGCTGGTGCGAAACATGCCAATGTTGTTACCGCAGGATCACCGAATCCATCTCCATCTGTATCTGCATAAAACACGTTGGTGCCACCTTCATCGATTTGTGTATCGCAATCGTTGTCTTCAGTATCGCAAACTTCTGTTCCAGCAGGGTTATTCGTCGCATTCGTATCATCACAATCGGTGTTATCCGAAACATAACCTGCAGGTGCAGAGCAAGCAAGGATTGTATTTAATGGATTGCCATAAGTATCTCCATCATTATCTGCGTAGTAAGTTGTTTGAACTCCCTCATCGATTTGTGTGTCACAATCATTATCCACTAAGTCACAAACTTCAGTTCCATTCGTATTGATAGATGCATCTGTATCATCACAATCAGTATTGTCTGTTACATACCCTGTTGGAACTGAGCAAGCCAAAATTGTATTCAATGGATCACCGAATGTATCTCCATCGGTATCTGCATAAAATATAGTCTGAACTCCTTCGTCAATTTGCGTGTCGCAATCATTATCGATTCCATCACAAATTTCCGTTGCAGCTATATTAATAGCACTGTTAGTGTCATCACAATCGGTATTGTTTGCTACATATCCAATTGGCGCACTGCAAGACAGAGTTGTATTTAATGGGTCTCCATATGTGTCACCATCAGTGTCTGCGTAGAATGTAAGGAACGCGCCCTCATCAATAAGAGTATTACAGTTTTGATCAACACCATCACAAATTTCAGTGGCACCTTGATTGATGGTATTATCTGTATCATCACAATCGGTATTATCTACTACAAATCCAATAGGTGCGAAACATGATAGCGTCGTAACTGCTGGATCACCAAATCCATCTCCATCAGTATCTGCATAGAAGACGTTTGTTCCACCCTCGTCTATTTGAGTATCACAATCATTGTCTTCAAAATCACAAACCTCTATTCCTGCAGGATTATTCGCAGGATTAGTGTCATCACAATCTGTATTGTCTGTCACATAACCTATAGGTGCTGTGCAACCAAAAATGATATTTAATGGATCACCATAGGTATCGCCATCAGCGTCAGCATAGAAAGGAATGTTACCCGTCTCGTCAATTGAAGTATCGCAATCATTATCCACACCATCACAAATCTCTGCTGCTGCTGGATTGATAGCTGCATTTGAGTCATCGCAATCTGTGTTGTCTGAAACAAAGCCCAATGGAGCTGTACATGCCAAAACTGTATTTAGTGGATCACCATAAGTATCACCGTCAGCATCTGCGAAGAAAGTCAGTTGTACTCCCTCATCTACGAGTACATCGCAATCATTATCAATTCCATCGCAAAGCTCTGCTTCGCCGGGATTGATGTTTGCATCAGAATCGTCACAATCAGTATTATCTGTTACGTATCCTATTGGAGCTGTGCAGGCATCAATTGTGTTTAATGGATTACCGAAGTTGTCTCCATCAAGGTCCTCATAGAATGTGATAAGTACACCTTCATCTATTAAGGTATTACAGTTCTGATCGATGCCATCACAGAGTTCAATAGCAGCAGGATTGATATTATTATCGGTATCGTCACAATCTGTATTATCTGTTACATACCCCGCTGGTGGCACGCATGCCATTGTCGTATTCAATGGATCACCGAAACCATCATTATCTGCATCAAGATAGAATACTATGTTGCCGGTTTCATCAATTGCTAAATCACAATCATTATCTATCCCATCACAAATTTCCATAGCACCCGGAAAGATGGTTGGATCGTTATCATCACAATCTGTGTTGTCAGAAACATACCCTAAAGGTGCTGTACATGCAAGGATCGTATTTGCTGCATCTCCGAAAGTATCACCATCCGTGTCAGCAAAGAATACTGTTTGAACACCCTCGTCAATTTGTGTGTTACAATTATTGTCGATGCCATCACACACTTCAAGCGCACTAGAATTAATCGCAGGATTCGTATCATCACAATCTGTATTATCC
>JAIXWP010000043.1 GCA_027491215.1 Flavobacteriales bacterium
GCTGAAGCTTTCTTTGGAGATATGGCATTATGGCTGCCAGGCATTCAAGGTTTAAGTGTAAATTATGTTTTCACTCCAAATAACGGAGCGCTAACTGTCAATGAAGCATTGGGAACTGCTCATATTACTGGTGAGGTTCAAAACTCAACAAATCCAGAACAAAGATGGATCATCGATTTTCATTTGAACAATAAGAAAAACTGGTCCGAGTGGAGCGCTATTGGACGAAGCTATAAAGATGATTTCAATATAGCTGGTGACAACTATTTAAATTGGGAATATTACGAACTAGATCCGAGCTCACAGTTAATTGGTGCTGGAACACTAGCAGGTTCTGTTTTACAAATTACACACGCGCCTTCTACTTACTACTATGGTTTCCAAGTGGGTGTTGCAGCGAATAATAGAAACACGGAATACGGAATGAGTGGATGGATCTATTATAATGGAACAGTAAATGGGGCTGTTGTTAGTGGGCATGGTGATTTCTTTGCGGAGAACAATTGCTGTGAAGAACAAATCATAGAGCGCACTTGGACTGCGGTTGATTGCGCAGGAAATACTCAAACCCACACGCAAACCATTTATGTGAATGCTGCTCCAACACCGAATCAATTAGTAATTGCAGAGCAGCCAACATTAAAAGTTAATCACACCGTAGATCAAAACTTTGCATTGAAGTTTAGTGTGCCTACTACAAATGATGTTATAATCGATTTGTATGATGCATCGGGGCAATTGATCAGAAATGTGTACACTGGATTTGCTGAAGAGGAAAAGTCATATGAGGTATCTGTAAAGGCACCGAGTGTGGAGAATGCGATGTATTTCTTCAAATTAACCACGGAAAGTCACACCATCATGCAGCCAGCACTGATGTTGAGATAATCATTGAATTGGAAAAGAAAAGGCCTTCGTTTACGAAGGCCTTTTTTGTTTTTGACAGCTCATCTGCGCATTTTGACCGTTCATCTACAATTTCGTTTTCTTGTTTTAAATCTACTACACCTTTGCTCAAGGATCATCGGTTTTGAAGGTTAATGAACCTTCCCTTTTAGGTAATATCTATGTATAGTTGGTGGTTAAAGTATAGTTTAAATTTTAATGCTGCATCCTAGAAGGACCGATGAATCCGCTATTAAATCATGAAATCAATGAATAGAAAAATTTTATTACTTTTTTTGTTTCTAATTCCAGCTTTTTCTTTTAGTCAGGATAAGTTCACAGTGAGCGGAGTACTTAAAGATGCTGCATCTGGTGAAACTATTTTGGGCGCTCCCATTGCTGTCTCTGAAATTCCTGGCACCGGTGTATTAACTAATGACTATGGATTTTATTCCTTGACATTACCGAAGGGAAACTATACGTTAGTGGTGCGTTACCCCGGTTATCAAGTCATATCCTTGAAGGTAGTGCTGGATAAAAATCAGGTTTTAAATCTAAATCTTGAAAATGCCCTTTCTGAGTTAAAAGAGATTGAGATTACGGCAACAAAAGAAAATGATAATGTCACAAAGTCTCAAATGGGCATGGAGAAACTGGATATTCAGGAGGTAAATAAATTACCCGTTCTGTTTGGTGAGAAGGACATCTTGAAGTCAATTCAATTAATGCCCGGTGTGAAGTCGGCAGGAGAGGGGAATAGCGGTTATTTTGTGAGGGGCGGAACAGCAGATCAAAACCTTATTCTGCTTGATGAAGCTTTGGTATATAATGCTTCCCACTTATTAGGCTTCTTCTCAACCTTCAATTCGGATGCAATAAAAGATGCAGTGCTATATAAAGGAACAATGCCAGCACAATATGGTGGTCGTATTTCTTCAGTTCTAGATATCAAAATGAACGATGGTAATGCACAACAATGGAAAGTAGGTGGTGGATTGGGGCTTATTTCATCAAGATTAAATGTGGAAGGACCTATCAAAAAAAATAAAGGGTCTATCTTACTTACTGGACGCAGAACTTATGCTGACGTTTTTTTGAAAGCATCTAATAATGAAGATTTGAATAGCTCTCAACTTTATTTTTATGATCTTAATTTAAAGGCAAACTATCAGCTCAATGATAAAAATCGACTCTTCCTTTCAGCTTATGATGGAAGAGATAAACTTGGAATTGCTGAAACTTTCGGTCTTGATTGGGGCAATACCACAGCTACATTGAGATGGAATCACATTTTAAATGAAAAGTGGTTTTCGAATACATCATTTATTTATAGCAACTACAGCTATAATATAGGACTAAGTACTTCAACTTTAGATCTTGATATTTTATCACGAATAAGAGATTTTAATTTAAAACAAGAGTGGCAATTCTTTGCTTCACCGAAGCACTCCTTCAAGGCAGGATTAAATCTGGTACATCATACAATCACCCCTGGAGAAATAGAAGCAAATGATTCTTCCGGTATTGATGATAGCGGTGACTTCCAAAAGAAATATGCCTTAGAGAATGCAGGATATATCGCAGGTGAATCAAAACTTACACAAAATATCAATTTGAGTTATGGCCTTAGATTGAGCACCTTTAATCTATTAGGGGGCGATGGAGAATTTTATAATTACAGCTCGGAAGGTGACATTACTGATACCTTATTCTATAATCAGAATGATATCGTGAAAACCTATGTTGTTCCTGAGCCAAGAGTTTCTATGAGCTATGTGTTGAATGAATCAACTTCAGTAAAGGCGGCTTACACAAGAAGTTCTCAGTTCCTTCACCTGATATCCAATTCGAATGCAAGTAATCCCACAGATTTATGGATACCAAGTAGCCAAAATGTAAAACCACAAATTGCCGACCAGGTTGGTATTGGTCTTTTCAAGAATATTAGAAATAATCAATTTGAGTTCAGCGTAGAAACTTATTACAAGGACATGCAAAATCAGATAGATTATCGTGATGGTGCTTCAACACAAGCAAATGAGCTTGTTGAAGGAGAATTACTTTACGGGCAGGGTAGAGCTTATGGAGCTGAGTTTCTTATAAAGAAAAAGAAAGGAAAATTGACTGGATGGATTGGATATACTTTAAGCCGAACGGAGAAACAAATAGATGGCATTAATAACAATGAATGGTACGTTGCTCGACAAGATAGAACACATGAGTTAACGGTGGTAGGCGTTTATGATCTGAGTGAACGAGTGAGCATGAGTGCTAGTTGGATCTATTATACGGGTAATGCAGTTACTTTCCCAAGTGGTAAATACTCTATTGATGGTCAGAACTATTTAGTGTATACAGAGCGCAACGGTTATCGCATGCCAGCCTATCATAGACTTGATCTTTCACTAACGTTGTACAATAAGAAGAAAGAAAACTTCGAAAGCAATTGGAACTTCTCACTGTACAATGCTTATGGCCGAGAAAATGCTTATTTCATAAGCTTTAGAGATAACGATGACGATCCGACAAGGACATCCGCTTATCAAACAACATTATTCAGATGGGTTCCTTCAATAACGTATAATTTTTTATTCAAATAAAATGAAAAGATTATTTTTTTTAATTTCAATTGTTTCCATTTCGCTGATTAGTTGTGAGAAGGAAATTGATATTGATTTGAATGAGGCAGATCAGAAGATTGTCATTGAAGGCATCGTTTCAAATCAGGAGGGAAGATCGTTTGTGAGACTTACCAAAAGTATTCCTTTTGATGAGTCAAATGTCTATCCTTCGGTGAGCGGAGCGTCAGTAGTTATCGAAGAAAATATCAATGGTGTTTTGACAAGTTTTAATTTGTTGGAACAAAGTTCTGGTGTTTATTCTAATCCTGATTTGACCGGGCAATCTGGGGCAACGTATCGACTAAAGGTTATTGCAGAAGGTGAGACCTATGAAGCGTCGAGCACCATGCCGACTGAAGTAGCTATTGCGGATTATTTTGTAGAAGAATTTTTTGCGGATCAATTTTTCCCAAATGTCGTGTTTCTTGATCCTGCAGATGAATCAAATAATTATCGCTTCAAATTGTGGATTAATGGGGAAGCAGTGGAGTCGATTTTCCTTCAGGACGATACTTTTTCTGATGGTACTATCAATACATCCATTCTTGGTGATGGTGAGAATGACGTTTCCGTTGGAGACACGATTGATATTGAATTGCGTGCTATTGATCGCGCAACGTATGACTATTTTTTTGCTTTAAGTCAAAACGTATCAGAGCAGACCGCCGCTCCGGCTAATCCAATTACAAATGTCAGCAATGGTGCTTTAGGGTACTTTTCAGCTGAGGCTAGTAATTCTGTGAATTTTATAGTTGAATAAATACGATGTTCTTTTCATAATAAGGTTTGTTTTAGTTTAAGTGGCAAAGCATGATACCATTTGGTATCATGCTTTTGCATTTTGTTTAATTGATTAGTTTTGTAGAAATAATATTGAGTATGAGTAAGTTGTTTTTCTCGTTTCTAGTTGTAGTATTTATCATTACAAATCTTGGCTGTGCAAGTACATCAAAGGTTCAAACCATGAATAATGATAAGGAGTTGAAGAGTTTTGCCGAATTGTTAACGGGGAATTTCTCAAACATAGAACAAGCAAATGCCGATACAAATTTCTTTCATATAAGTCTTGTCATGACACCAATCTGGCTGGATAGAACGGATGGAATTTGGATATATGTTGAGCAAGCTATGGCAACCAAATTAGATAAGCCTTATCGCCAAAGAGTTTATCGTTTGACTCATCCAGAGCAAGATGTTTTTCAAAGTGATATTTATACTATTGCGGAACCACTTTTATATGCAGGACTGCAGAACGACATTAATAAAATGACTGCTCTAACTTTTGATAAAATTGATTTAAAAGAGGGTTGTGAAGTGCGGTTGCGTCGAGAAGGGAAGACCTATGTCGGAGGTACAGATGGTGCAAAGTGTCCATCAGATTTGAGAGGGGCAAGCTATGCGACTACTAATATCACACTTAAGAAAGACGAGTTGATTTCGTGGGATCAGGGCTTCGACACATCCGGCAAGCAAGTCTGGGGCTCAACCTTGGGGGGATATATATTTAAGAAGTAAATTAAGAAGTTAAAATAAAAAAGGCCTTCGGAAACGAGGGCTTTTTTTAAACCTAACCATAAATGCCACTGCCGATCTCAACATGGCAATCAGAAGCCAAGGACATTCTGTTTACACCTATAAAACTCAGATGATAGCTGAAAAGTTGAGAACCTAAAGAATGTCTTTTCATGTCTACATGATCACTTGAAAGAGAATGATTTTTTTTCCTTTATATATCTTCAAGAGAAATAAAAAAAGGGGCCTGATATTCAGGCCCCTTTTATATTCTAAGATCAAATAGTGATTACCACCAAGCGATCATATTGTTGTAAGTAACACTCTGCGGTTGACCGTTACCATAAGCAACACCAACTGCGCGAGCAGCTTCAACTACTGCGAATTCTAGATCTTGTTCGCGAAGAGTGAAAGCCCACTCACGCTTGTCAAGTTCACGCACACGCTTTTCAATTTCCGCGAAAAGTGATTTTACCTCACCATAGCAAGCAGCTTGTGGTTCAATAGTCGCTAGAACTTGTGCAGCTCTTTGTCCACCCTCGTAAGAGATAGAAGAGTTCCAAATTCCTTTTGCTTCAGCAAGTCTCAACTGACACTCACGGTCAATCTTACGCTTGAAAAGAGGAGCTACAGCTTCATTACACTTATCGAAACACTCTTTGCACACATTTGGTACTTGAACCAATTTGAAGATTGCTTCATCATACTTATTTTGATCAGCAAGAGTTTGAGCTTCTTTAATGATGAAGTCACACTGCGTGTTATAATAAGTAATGATTTTGTTCTTTCCTTCTTCAAGAAGTGCCTTCAATTTTGGATCTGCAGACTTGATATTACGGAAAGCAGCGATGTAAGCCTTTGTCTCAGTTTCACCAACACCTTTCACAGAAATTGATTGGTTAGCAAACAAAGTTCCATCGATACCATCACCAACATAGAATACCACAGAAAGGTTTAAATAAACCATTGCTGGAGCAGTTGGTGTCATTCCGGTTTCTTCAATAATGACATTTGGTGTCAAAATGAATCGAGGATTCATTTTGCTGCCACCCATTCCATTGCTAGAAGTGATTTGACTAAGTTTTGTTTCTAGAACAGACTTAGCTTCAGCAGGCATTTTCACTTTGTCAGAAACAACGCTGTTCAAGATGATACGACCTGAGTCGTCTTGCTTGCCTTGGTTATTTTGAGCAAAAGAGAAAAGAGAAGAAAGGATAAAAATCCCGAGAATTAATTTTTTCATGGTTCAATTATTTTTCTCCAACTGTAATTACTGCTTGACCTAAACCTTTCATGCCAAGTTTCGATTCAATTTGATACTTTTCTTTTAGCATCTTTTGAAGTTGGCGTGCCCAAGCTTTTGTGTCTAATGCCTTTTGGTTTGCATCGAACAAAGGAATTCTCACTTGTTCGAACAACATCATGTTTTCAGAAGCATCAGTCTGTGAATATCTGTGATTTACAGTGTTTTCATTTACCCATCCATCAATGATTTCACCTAGAGTCATGTCACCGAATTCAGTATCCAAGTCACCATCCATTGAGTTCCATCTTTTGATTCTCAAGATTACTTCACGACCATTAGTGAACATGTCTTCGAAGTGACCCTGAAGTTTTACGTTGAAATTATCAATGTGAGCAAGAACTGCTTCTTCAAGAAGAACAGCTGTTTCAGACGCGAATGATTGAGCACCAGTACCAGAAGCACCAGCGATCTGCTTGTCTGTATAAGCATCCAAACCTTGAAGGTTGAAAGTAATTGAACGCTTAGGACCCTGAACATTCACTGTCCAAGTCAACTGCATCCAAATATCTGCTTTAGCAGTTTTTTTCAACTTATCAATTGGGCTTTCAGCAACACTTTCTCCAGAAGAGCTAGCAGCCAATGCATCTTCAGCAGCCTCTTGACGAAGTGTTTTCATCGCAGACTCCAAATTTTTCAATGGGAAGCCTCTTTCAGCCATCAATTCATTGATTTTGCTGATAACAAGAAGAAGGTCTGTATTTTCTTGTAGAGCTCTGTAGTAATCTGGAACTTTGTCTTTACGGCCTTGGTTATCGTACTCCAACATGTATCCATTTTGATTGCACCATGCATCAGAAGGAACAACCATGATGGTTGGTTTTTTAGCTTGTGCAGCAGCGTTCACTTGAACTCCAAGGAACAAGCCTACCATACCAGCTAGTAATAAAAACTTTTTCATAATATAATTGTAATGTGTTTAATGGTTTATTTAATGATACCTGCTTCTGTAAGTCTAGATCTGAGACCTGGGACATCGATGCGAATGATAAAACCGTGAGTCACTGATTCACGACCTTTAGAACGGTCACGAACAATTTTCTCTCCGATACGCTCATCCTTTACCGAGATGAATTTTTCGTATTCACCTTTGTCCACGAAGAATGCATTAAAGAATTGTTGGTGCTTTTCACGAGCGTTAACCTCACCTACTAGAGGACGAGTTTCGCATTGTGATTTGCCTTCGCGAATTCCTTTGAAAATAACATCATTGATTGCATTTTTCTTAGCTTGATCAACTGCGTCAAAGCGGTTACGACCATTGCCCCAAGCTTTTACAGTTTGTGAACCGTCTAACTCAACGCCCATGCATTCAGTCTTGAGCTCATAGTTAGCTGACACACTGTTTTTCTGACCACAAGAGCTAAGAATAACTGTTGCAGCGAAAAGAATAAAGATGATTGATCTCATTGTATTATAGATTAGAATCCAGCACCTAATTTCTTGATGATACCAGCAGCTTCAAGATCCTTGCGGAGCTCAGCCACGTTAACGTTTACTACAACGCCAACTTTGTATTCTTTACCTACTTTCTGAACATCACCAGCTCCGATAGCTCCGTCTGTAGTCATAGAAACGAATTTCATGTACTTACCACCGTCTTCGAAAAATGGTTCAAAGAAATCTGCTTTTTCATTTTCTAAGTTTGGGCTATCTGCTAATGGACGTGCACCTGGAACACCTTGCTTGCCAACGAATCCTTTGAAGATAATTCCGTGAACTGCATTCTTCTTAGATTGCTCAGAAGCAACACTAGCTTTTTTAGAATAAGACCAAACTTTGATTTGGTAAGTTCCTTGAGCACCTGTAGAAAGCACTTCGATTTCGTAGCGCCAAGCTTCAGTTTGTTTGTCTGCTTTTTTCTTTGCTTGAGAAAAAGCTGATACAGATAGGCAAAGGCCTAAAAATAAAAGAAAGAAATTTTTCATTTTGTGTGTTTATTTGATTTGTCTAATTAACATACCTGCGTATAGGTTCTTACCTCCTTTGAAGTAAGTTCTATCCAAATTTGGATCAGAAGATGCTTCTTCTTTTCCTTTTTTCTTTTTGTCTTTTTTGTCTGTTTCCGCGCCTTCAACTGGAGCCGCTTCTACAGGTGCAACTTCAGCTGTCGCTTCAGCTGCTGCTGGAGGTGGGGTAGAACCCGCAACATAGCGGTTATCCCAAATCTTTTTCTTGTCTACAGTAATTGTGCCAACACGAACATATTTTGTCGCACCAGTCGCAACATCCACTGTTTGCTCTAATACTTCAAACTTCTCACCGCCTTCTAATCCTTCTTTCATTCCGATTTTTGCAGTTACTGGCTCACCAGTCAAAAGTGGAACTTTTGGTTTGAAGACTTCATAAGCTTTTTGAAGCTTTCCGTATACGTTATCTACAGCGCGTACAGTTGCTTCTTCGATGTAGTCAATTTCAGAACGTTGTTCTTTTAAAGAGAAAGTAACTAGTGCCTTAGACTTTTCAGAACCGATATACTTCATTTTGAATAAATCATTGTTGAAGAATGCTTCGGCTCTCGCAGCTGCATTTGCATCACCTTTATTTACCCAATAATCGTTGTAGAATACAGCCTCTGTAGAATCATTCCATTCCAATTGGAATAGGTATGATGTAGCAAATACGCTATATCCTTCCTTAGCTTTTTCATAAGCTAAATCAGCAGCAGCCATTGCTAATTCTTGACCAATTGCACTTGGGATTTTAGAAGCAGCAAGCTTTGCTCCATCACGAAGAATACGAGCTGGAACTTCATTACTTACGAAGTTCAAACGATTCACTACTACGAAAGTGTTTTGAATCAATTCCACACCAGCGTCAGCAACAGATGCAAGACCTCTAGCGCTTCCTCTAGCTGTAGCCACATCTAATTCAGAAGCATTGTAAGATCCGCGTTCCGCGATCATCGACATGTCGAATGATCCGTCTTGAGGATCACGCTTGAACCAGTTAGCAACCATTTTGTGTGCGACCTTTTTATCCTTCATGAATTTCTGAAGCATGAAAGGCATGTCATCAGCCAATGGATCTGAAATACCCATTGTAAGATCTGCAGCAAGGTCTGCTCCAGCTCCGGCTTTCTTAATTCCATATGCTGTGCGCTCTTCATCTGTAAGAAGATACTCACTTGGAACGAATGTATTTACATCAACACTATGGTTGTTGTACTTATCAGGAAATGGAGCCTTGCGATATGATGCAACGACTGTATCCTTCATCGGGAAATTGTCTGACTCACTTAAGATAAGGTGGAGAGAACTTCTGCGATACTTGATGGCTTTGCCATCTGTTGGTTGATCTGATTGTGCTTTAGAAACAACACTCAGGGTTAAAACTGCACTCAGCAGTAGGAGGACGTGTTTTTTAGTGAACATAAGGTTTAGATAATAATGCCAAACATAGTTAAATTCCTGTTACTGAATGAGGATGTGACCCCAAAATATAGTCTGTTTATCGACTGTTATACCCGTTTTATCGACGCTTATGTATTGGCTGTTTTATTAATCCTTTGATTTTGAGTTGATTTGATTTTTATGTTTCAACGTTTGCTCAATCATTGAAATTCAAAGAATTATCAACAAGGTGGCTTAATGCATATTGCTTTAGGCTGGTGGTTGTCGACTATCGAGGTTCAGCCATATAGTACTCAAAGTTTAGAGTCGAATATTGAATCATTATCTCGTAGAACATTTGTTCGGTCTACTCAATATTTTTGTTAATTTTGGAGCGCTTAAAATGAATTTACATGGAAACGTTTCAAATTGAATCAATTACCAATAGAACTAAGCATGGTTCTTTTTGGGGAATTGTCTTTATCCCTTCTCTATTAATTCTTAGTATTTCTGTCCTAACGTCTTGCGTAGATGAAGAAAAGGGCGTCTTGAAAAATGCTTATGCACTTTATGATCAAAAAAATTTCATGGCTGTGCTTGATGAAATTGATAAAGTTCTTCTCGAAGATGAAAAGAATGCCGAAGCCTTTGTCCTGAGAGGGAATTGTTATCTTGAATTGGCGAAAAACGCCTTTAGAATGAATGACCAGTTTATGATGGTGACCCACTATGAAGATGCTTCTTTCTCCTTCGGTCAAGCAATTAGCTTAGATGAAAACTCCCAAGCAGCCTATTTTGGAAAACTAACTGCTCTGGCTAATATTACTTTTGAAGATGAGTCTCCTGGGCTCCTTAAACAGTCAAAAGAAAAATTTCCTAATGCTAATTATACGTTCAAAATCTTTGAAGGCATTGAGAAAAATAGAACAGGGGATAGAATAGGTGCTATTGCGGATATCAAATCGAGCATCGATAGCGGAAGAATTTCGAATGATGAAAAATCCTTAGCAATTCGTGTCTTAGCTTCTATTTATATGAATATGGAAAACTATGAAGCGGCTTTAAAAACTCTCAATGATGCAATTGCTCATAACAGCACTGATGATCTTGCTTTTGCGATGCGAGGAGAACTACATGATATGCTTGGGAAAGAAGAAGAGGCTTGCAATGACTATGGACAAGCAGTAGTTCTTGGATATATTGCTAAAAAAGAAATGCTAGCTTACTGCGAATAGTATCTCAATACAAATTGTCATAATGTAAGATTCAAGCGGCAGCTCAATCATCTTGGGCAACTTCTGTCTTTCCAAAGCTTTCATAAATCAATGCCCTATTTCTGTGTACACAGGCATTTGATGGGGCTAGCTCCAAGCTATGATTCATATTCATTAATCCTTCATTAGGAGTCGACGGAAATGAACATTTTTCTGGAGCAATTGCTTTTCAAAATATGTCAACTATCATTAATCGTCAACAAATCGATGAAATGGAACAGCGCTATCGCGCTTCTTTCATCAATAGTTTAGGTGGATTTAAGAGCACTCTTTTAGTTGGCACCCGCAGTGCTTCTGGTCAAGAAAACTTGGCCATTTTTAGTTCCTTTTTTCACCTAGGTGCAAATCCACCGCTGTTTGGGTTAGTAGTAAGACCAGACGTTTCAAGAAGACATACGCTAGAGAACATTATAGAAACAGGGTATTTTACATTAAATCAAATTACACCTGATTTTGTTGATGCTGCTCATCACACTTCTGCTCGTTATCCCGATGATATTTCTGAGTTCGAAGCAACTGGGTTGCATCCAGAATATTTAGAGAATTTTCAAGCACCATCTGTAGTTGAAAGCGTTGTCAAATGGGGATGCGCATTCCGTGAAAGACATGACATGTCTATTAACGGTACTACTATCATCGTTGGAGAAATTTTATGGGTTGTAGTGCCTAATGAGTTGATAGGAGAAGATGGTTTTATCGACCTTGAGGCGGCACAAACAGTCACGTGTAGCGGATTGGACCGTTATCACACCACAAAACACATCACGAGATTGCCTTATGCAAAGCCTATCTCAAAATGACAATGTGACCAAATTTTTCGATCACATTTCCATCGAATAGCACACCGGTAACTCTCCAATTGTACACTCCGTCTTGAACATAGTATTCTGTTTTTCCTCCATCCCAACAAGGGATTAAATCTGTTTTTTCAAAAACAAGATTTCCCCATCTATCGAAAATTGTGAAAGTGTATGACGCAAGACAATTACTCACTACACAAATAACATCATTCAATCCCGAATTATCAGGAGTAAAGGCTGTTGGTACAAAAATATCATTGCAAGAATTGTCAATGCTGACAAGAACTTCATCGCTCACCCTGCATCCTTCTTCAGATTCTGTAGATACGGTAAACGTGACTGGGAACTCGATTGTTCCAGAAGGATCAGGACAGTCGCTACAGTCTATAAAGTCTGCGGGAATCCATGTGTAGGACTCGTAGTTTCCAGTTACCAAAAGATCAAATGGCTCGCCAGGTAAAACTTCGAAATCAGGACCGGCACTTATTGTATCTGGAACAATAACTACTACTTCAAAACTCGCAAGCCCCGTGCATTCCGACACCGATCCAATTACTTCGTAAATAGTAGTGATTTCTGGAGTGGCAGTGATAGTCGATAAAGTTTCACTCGTACTCCAAATATAGCTTGTAGCTCCACTTGCCGTCAAGGTCACCGACTCTCCAAGGCAAATGGTATCATTACCTGCTATTTCTACTGTGGGATTGACAATGGTGTTGATAGAAATACTTTCAGTGGCTTCGCATCCATTAGCATTAACAATTGTAAGATCGTAAGTGCCAGCAACTGTTACTTCTATGGAAGTGTTGTTGCTTCCGGTAGACCAAGTATAAGTGCCAACGGCCGTTGAAGACAAGGTAGTGCTGCTTCCTTCGCAAAAATCAATACCACTTGTACTTGAAATATTTATTATAGGATTAGAATTAAAAACTACATCAATAGGAGTAGGCTCGCTTTCACATCCATCTACTTCGATCGTCGCATAATAAGTAGTTGTGCCTTGTATTTCTGCTGGAACAAATTGGTCCGCGCTCGATACAACATTCGTTAAAGCAACGTTGCTATACCAAGCAAAGTTTCCAAATTCATTAGATGTTGCCGTAAGGGGTGTGATATTGTCGTTTATACAATAAGTTGTAATACCTGATACAGCAGGCGGTGCAGGCTCCACACAGCATGCAGTTACTACAACGGTATCAGTTAAGTATGTCGACTCTTCAAAATGACAATAATCTCCAACTGTGAAGCTGTAGGTACCTGGCTCAGTAATGTTGATAATAGGTCCAGTGGTTCCATCACTCCAAACATAGCCGGGGTAAGTTGGTGGTTGAAAGAGTACTTCATAAAAAGAAAGATCAATGGTGATCGGGCCATCGCACAAGCTAATTTCTTCTTCTTGGATAAAATTGTAAGTACTCCCTCCTGTGAAAATAGGATTGATAGGGGTGGTAGGAATGGCCAAGCAGCAGTTTCCTCCCGAGCTTACATCGTACATTCCCGTAAAGCAGCTGTAGTCAGTAGAGTGAGAGTATAGACTGGAAGTTGGACCAAATTCATTGAGGAAAAACTGAACGATTTGTTGAGAGGAGTTGCCACCACCTTGATTAGAGCTCGAACATTCACCTTCTGCGCCAGTGATGCAATTGACAAGAGCAGGGAACCCAGGAGCTACTGGTTCTCCGAGATAGGGAGAAATCGCGATGTTTCCGTTGATGCCTGAGTAAATAGTAACTATTGAAGGATCTACTCCGTTGACCTCTGTCGCTGCAATAGGGGTTCCACAGGCTCCTCCGCCTGGTGCATCAAAGCCTGCATAGATTACCTCTGTTACATTTCCTGCAAACGGCCCAGTAATATTGATTTCACTGGCCTCATAACTCACAACACCGATTTTTAAGTTCGGAATATCCTGATCTACATTGATATTCAGCACCCCTCCTTCATAATTGGAATAGACCACGACATTGCCATCGGGATTGCAACCTGGATCAGGCTCACCTGGTTCGATGCAGCAGTTTCCTCCGTCGGTTATTGATAGCGTTTCGTTTTGCCAACACTGGTATTGTGTATTATGAAAATACAACTCTCCACCTAGAGAGTTTTGAAAATAATAGACTACTTCATCTGGAGTATTTACTCCACCGGCATCGACGAGTGTGTCGCAGCCTCCAGCAGATCCTATCATGGTACCTCCCCAATCACCTGCCCCATTTCCATGTGCTGGAGTATATCCTACGCTTGGTGGATTTTGTGGTGGGTTAATTGTCACAATGCTAACTGGTACACCGATAATTGAAGTAGCGAGATTCCCTTGACCACAGTTATTATTATTCTGATTCGAGTTAAAGCCAGCATATTCGACTGCTACAACATTGCTTGCAAAAGGACCTGTAATGGTGATTTGAGCGGGCTCATAAGTATTGATGCCAATAACTAGATTTGGGATGTCTTCATCCACATTAATGGTTAGAGTTCCTCCATCGTAATTTGAAAAGATAACCAAATTGCCCGTAGGATTGCAAAATTCTTGGGCTATTGCTTGCAGATTGAATAGAGTAATAACAATGATAAAAAGAGAGCGCATTATTGCCGTTTAGTTGAGGAAACAAAAATATAGCACCAAAAGTTGCGGCTGTATTAAATATTTCTCATTCAATTAATAATCCCCACTTTTTTCATTAGAAAAGTTGCGCTTTTATTCTGACAGATTCCATCTCTTAAGACATAATCGAAGTAAAGATCATTCTCTTTTATCTCGACTTCGAAACATTTATTTCTGAAGTAGTCGGCATATTGATAGGTTAGTTGACAAACCTCTGTATCATGGGTGGCAATAATACCAGTAGCGTTTTGGTCTTTTAACTTCTTAAGCAGTTCAATCGTTCCATTTCGCTTGTCATCAGAGTTGGTACCTCTTAAAATTTCGTCGAGGATAATGAACGAGTTTTGCTGGTTCATTTTCTCGACAATCATTTTTATTCGATTTATTTCTGCGAAAAAATAGCTTTGACTATCAGCAAGCGAATCATCGAGTCGCATGCTTACCAAGATTTGTCTTGGCTGAAATTTCGCTGATGTTGAAGCGACAACACTGCCACAATTCGCTAATACGAGGTTTACACCAATAGTGCGCAAAAAAGTGGACTTGCCAGACATATTTGATCCGGTGAGGATAATAGTACCTGACTTATTGTATGAAATACTATTACTAATCCTACGATTGGCGGGCAAAAGCGGATGAGCCATGTTTTCAAAATCGATCTTATCCGCATCAAATTCAGGGAAAGCAAATTCAGGATTATTATAACTGAATTGGGCGAGGCTATGCAGTGTTTCCCATTCTGCGATTGCTTCTAGCCAAGTGTTCAATTTAGTATGATGCATTTTTTTCCACTTCAAGTAGGTATAGTACTGATGAAGATGATAGCATGTCAAACCATTAAAAATAGTTGCACCCACAAGGTTTTGAATTGAACTTAAATTGTTTACAAGAACACTCAGTTTTTCAATATTCTGAGATGCAAGATCATTTTCCCCTTTTAATTTCGATTGAAGTTCTTTAAGTACTTCCGCTTGAAAAGGATGTTTTTCTAGTTCATGAAAAAGCGGAATATAATGATGCAAGGTGTCTTTGATTTTATCAAATAGACCAACTTCATTGAGAATCTCTTTGAGCTTAAATCCAACTAAGCTCAGCTGAAGTAAGAAAATGAAAATGGCAATTCTTATAAATATGAAGTTGGAAGAAAGAATGTAAGCGGAGATGCTTGCTGCTAGAAGAATAGGAAAGAGAAAAGAAGCTATTCTAAGTACCGCTGATAATGACCCTCCTGAAAGAGATATCCAAGATTTAATCGATCGATTATTTTCAGAAGTATCATTTACAAGTTGAGCGTATGCTTCCACATGTTGTCTCCACTCTGATTGCGGAGTCAATTCCTTAACTGCAAGCTGTCGTTTCTTGATGACATCCATTTCTGATGCATTGGACAAATACTGCGCTAATATTTTAGCGCCTTGAATCGTGTGGGTGCGATTTAAATGTCCAAATAAACTGTTGCTGCCAAAAATGTCTAGATCAAGGCTATAGTTGTGATTTTCGGTAAGAAAAGATGCACCGCCATCAAACACATTTTTTTGACCTTCGAGAAAGCGCATTTCTTTAGCGCAGATAATTACTCTAGCTCCATAGTAGCGTTCTAATGATGTTAGGGCTTTTTGTTTTTTGACTAAATAAACAAAAGCAATCAAGCCTAAAAGGATAGATATCCAAGCGCCATTATGACCATATTTGATAATGATGTAAACACCAAGAACTACTAGGAGTGCTGCAAGCAGTCGTAGATAACCGAGTTGTCTTACTTTTTTCTGAGTAGCCCTTTGAAGGAGAAGAAAGTGGTCATAAAGTTTTTTATATGAATTCATTTCTTCGCTTATTGACCTGTAATCTTTTTGAAATAGTCTTTTATGCTATCATCCTCCATGTCTTCCATATCACTAAGTTCTATTTCAAGTGACTTAGTACTTTGAATGAGCTCTATGAGAGAAATGGCAAGTGAAGCAATAAATAACACAAGCGATGTTGCGAACAACCAACGAGCAGTTATCATATTACTTACATAGATCTCATACATGCTTAGAATAGCAACAAGAATGCTCAGTACGCCCAGTATTTGCATGTTTTTTATCAATCGAAGTCGGAACTTCAAATTTTTGATTTGCGCATGAATACGTGGATTGGTAGTGCCGTCAGAGTTCTTATAACGGTCGTGTAGAGCTCTAACTACGTTGGCTAACGCAAGAAAGCGATTGGTATAGGCCAACATGATCAAACTAATGGCAGGAAAGAGAAGGGCGGGGGTATTTATAGAAATATCCATGACTGCAAAGTACAGTCAATCTTAGGGACTATTCTATTTTTTAGGACATTTTTTGCAACGATTGCCATGCTTCCAGTTCTTGCAGCACTTTTTGTCCTTGCAGAATATTAGTTCTCTCAAAGGACACTCGCCTATTAATCTGGTAGAAGGGCCTGACTCTGTCTTCATATTGAAACAAAAATGCGCTTCAATAAAGATTTGGGCAATACCTCGAATGTGGTATTCTTATTCTTTAGAAAGACCAAGTTCAATCTTTCTCTTCTTAATCACCTCATCGACGATGATCTCTTTGTTCAAATCACTAGTTACTGTCAGTAATGGATACTTTTTCTTTTTTACAAAAAAATAAATAACCGTTCCTTGAGGAATGCTCACATTACTTTCAGAAAGTGGATTTAAGTTCGGATTCATAACCCCAGGGATTTCCAATGGAATACTCTTTAAAGAGTTGTTCAATAATTTCAACGGAACCCAATTGACTGCTTTCTTTAGGGTTGTTTCAACTGGTGTTTCAAGAGGGGTATGGCTTTTGCTTGGGTACGGTTGACCTAGAAGAGCGGCACTAATTAAGATAATGATAGTTTTCATTTGAAGTTCATTTAGGTAAATAAAACCTTCCGTTTGTCACAATGTTCATCCTTAGTATGTTAAATTTAAATATTTTGCGTGCATGAAATATGTATTGACTCTTTGTATTCTTTTTTTAGTTGGACCTGGAGCTTTTGCTCAGGAACAATTTGGTCGTCGCGATTCACTGCGTGGAGGAGAGCGTATCGAACGCAGCTGTTTTGATGTTAGATATTATGACCTATCTGTCAACTTGGATATTCCGGCTAGAAAAATTTCAGGAACTAATAAAATTCTTTTCGAAGTGGTATCAACCACCAACCGAATTCAATTGGATTTATTTGAAAACATGACGATTGAAGCCATCACGCTAGAGGGAAGATCTCAAAAATACACGCGTGATTTTGATGCTGTGTTTATTGATTTTGATAAAACGATTAATAAGGGCGAAAAGGTTGAGGTGATCGTAACCTATAGTGGAAATCCTCGTGTTGCCAAGATGGCTCCATGGGATGGAGGGTTTAGCTGGTCTACGGATAAAGACGGCAATCCGTGGGTAGCCGTGTCCTGCCAAGGAATAGGGGCTAGTCTTTGGTGGCCTACCAAAGAGGTGTACAGTGATGAGCCGGATAGCATGCGAATTCACTGTCGCGTGCCATCATCCTTATATGCTGTATGCAATGGTCAAGAAGAAAAAGCAATTCAACACAGCGATAGCACAACGACTTATAATTGGAAAGTTTCATATCCTATCAATAATTATAACGTTACACTAAACATTGCCAAGTATGTGCATTTCGATGACACGTATATCTCACCCGATGGTGACCGATTGGCGTTAGATTATTACGTTCTTCCTGCAAGTTTAGAGTTAGCAAAAAAGCAATTCCAACAAGTAAAACCAATGTTAGCTTGCTATGAAAAATTTCTTGGAAAATATCCTTTTTGGAATGACGGTTATGCACTGGTAGAGACTCCTTACTTGGGCATGGAGCATCAGGGCGCTATTGCCTATGGAAATAAATTCAAACGTGGATATATGGGGATGGATCGAAGCGGACAAAACCTAGACTTCGACTATATCATTATTCATGAAACAGGTCACGAGTGGTGGGGCAATAGTGTTAGTGCACAAGACCTTGCAGATATGTGGATTCATGAAAGCTTTTGTACTTATTCTGAAGCTATTTATGTAGAGTGTATGTATGATTACACAACTGCAATGAAGTATGTGAATGCTTTGAAGTCCAGCGTCAGCAATAGCAGTCCTATGATTGGTATATACGGTTTAAACAATGAAGGAAATGGAGATATGTATCTAAAAGGAATGCTGTTCTTAAATACGCTTCGTCACCTCGTGGATGATGATGAAAAATGGTGGGCCATGATTAAGAACATGAGTGACACGAAATTTAAAATTCGAACCACCAACTATGATGAAGTAGTGGCTTATTTCTCAGAGCAATCGGGAATGAATCTTTCTAAGATATTTGAGCAATATGTCACAAAAAAGAGTCCGCCAGTTTTAGAATATGAGATACAAAAGAAAAATGGGAAGACGATTTTAAAGTATCGTTGGAAGACAGATGTAGCAGATTTTGTGATGCCCGCAATACTCACAGTAGAGGGGAAGGACACACGATTGTCTAGAGATGCTGGCACGAAAACACTGGTATGGGAAGGAAATCGAAAACTCGAGTTTGATACAACTCGCTTTTATTACGAACTCCGTGAAGTAGATTTTTCGAAGAAAAAGTAGTTTAATAGCTCCATTTTTTAGTAAAGCTATTGTAGAAATTGACACCCAACTTGAATTCAAGTCGAATGTTATCGATACTTGAATCACTTGTTGCACCGAATATTCCGAATCGGAAAAGCTCTTTTCTGATTCGGACTATTCTTTCTAGACCTACATAAACTTCGGCATGACTGAACTGTTGGTCGGGAATTGAAAGAAAACCAGCTCCTACCGCTTCAGTTAATTTTAATCGATTGATCAGAGGAATTTTATTTAGTAGAATTCCATTTAAATGATGGAAATAATTTGCGCGAATAAATGGATTAGGAGTTGATAGTGTGGGGCCTAAAAGCTGAAATGATCTCAGTGGGTCACTGAAGAAGAAAAAGTCGGAGCCTCTAAAAAATCGGTGTTCGAGCAGTCTTAAATTTCTTTTATTGATAAACGATCCCATTAAGAATGACCACTCAGCATTTCCCCATCTGCCTAGCTCCACGTCGTGTGTAGCACTGAATTCTATATAGTCGAAATTAACTTCACTTTTAAATAGACCAGGAATTCCTTTTCGATATACCATTCCAATTTCTGGATATTTGGTGCCAAGAATTATTTTCTTATTTTTCTTAATGATATATTTCTGTTTAAATCTGTATTTTAAGTCGAGTCTAATTTCAGATTTAAAATATCGATCGAATTCAAGGGGAGCATTTATGTCTCCAAATAATCTTGCTGACCAAAGATCTTGAGCGAGATTTGAAATGGGCTTTTGATCTGAAAACTCAAATGAAAGTTCAGCGAAAAGACCATTCACGACTTCCATGCGCTGGGCCACGCTGATGCTTTGCGTCCGAACATAATTACTTCGACTGAAGATTGAACCTAGTGAAGCATAACTGTTGATCATGTCATAGTAATCGCCAAACCGAACAAAGGTTCGAACAAATTTCTTGGGAACATAGGTGAGTCCTACGCCCATTTTTCCTCGAATATCCTGATTTCTGAAGCCATAATCTAGCTCTGAGGTAGTCTCCAATGTGTAGGCATTGGAAAATTCTTTTTCAAATGAACCACCTATTCTGTGTCGATATCCACCAATCCCTAGTGGATTTACTTGCATGATTAGTGGATAGATATAAAATTGATAGTTCTGAACACGATTTCTGTATCCGATACCGTATAGAACAAAATCAAGAAAACGGAGTGAATTATAGCTGGAGTCCTGTTCGGATAGATATTCCTCTGATTTAAACTTTTGTTGCAAACTATCGCAAAGTGCTATGTATTTTACCTCAAGAGTGTCGAATGAAGTAGTTCTTTTATTGGTCCAATAGTCTTCTTCAACATCAAACGCTGTTTCTTGGTAGGTTTGAGTTTCATCACTAAAAGTTTTGTCAGGAAAGGAATCAGGAAAGTCAACATTGGCATGATCAACTACAACACTTCCAAAGTAAGTGCTTCTTCCTTCTTTAATTTCGTATTCAATTTTTCTGTTTTGAGGAAAAAAAACGGAAGGTGCTATTTCTTTTAGTTCTTGCTCAAGTCTAAATTTCTTGAAGAACTTCATAGATCTCGGTGTTGCTTCTAAATTGACATAAACGAGTGCCCAAGAATTTTCTTGAATGTGAATCGTACCTTCGAATAGCGCTTCAGATTTGAAGAAAGGAGAAACCGTAATTCTATAGTACTTAACGGAGTCTTTTGTGAAAGTGCCCGCCAATTCAAATCTGTAATTGAGCATGGCAGTAGGAGCGAGGGGGGAAAGGTATTTTTTCTCGGCAAGTCCTGGAAGGTCCAATAAAGGAGCATTTAAATCATATTCCAAGTATGCCGAATTCGAAGTCAAAACATAAGTATTGCTATACATCCATTGTTGTGGAATGATCTCGTGCTCTCCTAGATCTGGTCCCACCGTAACTGAAATGCCATTATTATTCTGAGGATATTTTGAGTAATCCTTGACCCCTGCAATAATTTGTTTGAATCTGTTAGAACCCTCTGATCGTATGTGCGAGTAGGTTTCTTGCAAGTGATCTTGAATGTAGATGTAAGGACGATTTTCGGGCACGCTGTCCTTGTTCTCATAGCGAGTGGTATCAGGACCATACTTGTACAGGGATGTTTTGACATAAGCATCCATTTCTATCTTCTGATACTTATTTCTAAAGTTAGAGGCTGCATCAATTGCCTTTTCCATCACTTCTTTCGCCACATTCCGAGAGTAAGCATAGATTTCTACTGAGCTAAGCTCTGTGGATGTTTCCTCAAGCTTAAAGTGCAGAGTTATTTTCTTTTCATTTTTAACAGTCAGTTTTTGGCTTTGCGGACCAAAGCCAAAGTATTCAGCAGTGATGGTATATTCTCCAGACACCAATTCGAGCTGGTAGTGTCCAGTGATGTCAGCTCTTGTCATCACATTGATCCCTTCAACACGCACTACAGCGTAAGGAATCATGTCACCATCTATGGTTTTCACATCACCTTGTACGATTGCCCCCAACGAGTAGAAATAACTCGAAAGAAAGATTAGGCAAAGGCTTATGAATTTTGGTTTCACTAATTCATGGACGGATAAGGGAAAACAAAGTTACAAGTTGGAGCTCTGAATCAACTTCTTCTCTCACAATTTGTTTATAACCCCGTTTAAAAAGTCGCTAAATGACTGTATCAAAATCAACTTATCCCTCGTAGAATAAAATACTTTTGATATGGAGGGGTGTTGTATTGAACTTCTCCCATGAATTACATAATGAGATGCAATTGAACGAATTAACATTCGGCCTAACCACCAAAACAAACATTCTGAAAATCGGAATCTTAAGTTTTGTATTGGCCTTCTCTTCTCCAGTTTTTGGAAAACACTTCGATGCCTATTTTTCGAATTTTGATTTGGCGCCGAATCTATCACTGGACATTCAGCCCAATAGTTTATCGAACTGTGGGTCATTCACCGCGGCATTGACGATCATCAATTCCGAGCCGAATGTCAGCTATCAAATACTCAATGCAGGCGTCCCTTCAGGATCGCCTGTTTTAGGTAATGGTGGTAATATTGTGGTGAGCTCGGGAGTAATCGCTTCAAACACCACATTAACGGTTCGTGCCACTGAAACATTTGGAGCGATGATCTCAGGAATTCTCTCTGAGTCCATTCCAGTAACGATTTCACAGAATCCAACGACCGCGTTCGCGGGAAATAATCAGGTTAACTGCGGTCTTTCAATTGCTCTCAACGCAAATAACCCGATAATTGGTACAGGAACATGGACGTTGCAGTCAGGACCAGGTACAGCAGTTTTCGCAAATCCAAATCAAAGAAATACTGTAGTGACAGTTTCTTCTCAAGGGTCTTATACTTTCCGATGGACGATCACTAACGGTGCTTGCCCTCCTTCAACTTCTAACGTAACCATTACCTTCTTCGCTCCGCCAACACCTGCTAATGCGGGCATTGACCAATTAGTTTGCGGATTAACAGCTTCATTGCAAGGTAACACGCCAATTAGTGGAAACGGAGCTTGGTTCTTGGTTTCTGGCCCAGGCGGCGCATCATTTGAAAATAGTACTGACCCGAATACTTCAATGACAGTATTCGTTACAGGAACTTATATCGTTCAATGGATCATCTTCAATGGCGTATGTCCTTTCTCAAGTGATCAAGTGTCAATTACCTATACTACCGATGAAACTTTTGCAGATGCAGGAACAGACCAAACGTTATGTTCACTATCCGCAAATCTATCTGCAAATGATCCTGCAGGTAACACAGCATTTTGGTCCGTTTTGAGTGGACCTGGTGTAGGATCATTTGGTGATGCATCATCTGCAAATACAACTTTCACAGCAAGCATCGCAGGTACGTACATTCTTTCTTGGAATATCGATAACGCTCCATGCCCTATCTCAACAGATGAAGTAGAAATCGTTTTGACCTTGACTACTGAAATATGTAATGGTGTAGATGATGACTGTGATACCTTGATCGATGAGGATTTTGATATTGATGGTGATACATTCACATCATGTGGTGGAGATTGTGATGATAATAATAATACCGTATATCCAGGTGCACCAGAATTGTGTGATGGATTAGATAATGATTGTGATTTACTTATAGATGAGGGAGCAACTACTACTTTCTATGCAGATTTGGACAATGATACATTCGGAGATCCGCTGAATACTATAGAGGCCTGTACATTACCCGTTGGTTATGTTACTGACAATACAGACTGTGATGATACCAATCCTGCAATTAATCCAGCTGCAATAGAAGTTTGCGATGGGATAGACAATGATTGCGACACTCAAATTGATGAAGGTGTTCAAACTATTTTTTATGCCGACTTGGACAACGATACTTTTGGTGATCCCTTAAATACCATTCTTGCATGCACACTTCCAGTGGGATATGTAACGGATAATACAGATTGTGATGATACGAA
>JAIXWP010000073.1 GCA_027491215.1 Flavobacteriales bacterium
AGAAGTTACCTAACAAAAAAGGCTTACGAAGGCAGCACGGCGGAGTTCTATGCTGATTTTGATAACAACGGAATGTTGGATTATCTCTTAGACGTGCCGCGGGTAGTAGAAATGAATGTAGGTTCTCCCTACGGTTTTCAAATTCCATTGAATGCCGCTTACAATATTCTGTCGGGTTACATCATCGCAGATATGAATGGTGACGGTTACAAAGATATTGTTGCAGAAAAAACAAATGGTCTCGTGATTTTTATAAATCAATCAGGACAGAACTTTGTTGCTTCTGAATTTTCTATTGGAACGGGCTGGTATGGACTCGGTCATGATTATGATTGGGATGGCGACGTGGATATTCAATACCAAGGCTTGGCCTATTTGAATGATGGAACAGGGGTAAATTTTGTACCCAGTACTGCTGTCGTAGGTTCATCTGCATCTTATTATTTTGATTGGAATGGTGATGGGCCAAAAGACCTCATTAAATATAATGGGAATAACATGACTATTCAACTCGGTGTTAGTCCACTGGTTTATGAAGCATCATATACTTTGCTAAATTATGGTAACACTATTCCTATATCCTCAAGCACATTTCAAGATTATGATGCCGATGGGGATTTGGATTTTCTTATCGTTAGTAATACGATTCGTGCCTACACTACGGATGGAGTAGGGAGTTTTACGACGAGCAACCAAATTATCGTTCAAAATGCAGGGGAAATATATCTCAGCACTGGAGATTTTGATGGCAATAATTATTGGGATGTGGTGGGATTAAATACTACAACAAACACCGTTTTTATACGATATAATTTCGGTACTTCTCAATTTAACACACCTAAGAATCTTGGTAACCCGAAGTTTTATTTAGATGCTGAAAATGGGGTGTCATCACCTTCGAGTCGGACCATCCCTGATTCGAACGGCGACGGTAAAGATGAGTTGCTTTTTAATATGACTGTGTATGGCGTTAAGTACTGGTTTACCTTCGATCTTGCGGCGTCTGCACCATCAAATCAAGAACCCAATGTTATTTATTCTACAACATTATCAGCACCAACAGTAGTTGATTTTAATGGAGATGGGAACAAGGATATTGTTTGCATGGATGATCAAAAGGCGCAAGTATTATTTCAAGCATCCGACAGTCCTGCCATTAAATGGCGAGATTATTTCTTTATCTATCCAGGAAGTCTTGATCCATACTATGATTACAAATACTGCGACTTTAATGAGGATGGATGGCAAGATCTGGTGATGTTTGATAACGTGCTAGGTGTGAAATTGTGCTTATCTAATCAAGGAGCAATTGACACAACGAATGCATTGGTTGTATCTACGGATGGAACTACTGCTACAAAAGTTTTTGATCTGAATGAGGATGGACACCTCGATATTTTGCATCACACTGCAATGACTTTGTACTTAGGAGATGGTATGGGAGGCTTCACAAATCTTGGAGATCCTGAAACATACAATTGGGGAACAGGATATTTAGATCCCTTCTTTGATAACTGTTTTCATGATTTCGATAACAATGGGAGACCTGATGTTTTAGTATCAGACTGCAGAATAGCTTATCAGATGTCGACGAATGTTTTTTCATTAGATCAAGAGGTTACTTTTTTTGCGAATAGTTATGCTGATGTGGGGCACTTTGATAATAATGGTTTCATAGATATTATATATAAAAATTCATCCTATGCATATTATATATTGTTGAATAATGGATTCAATAATTTCGTTGAAGGCCCAGCATTGACAACCCTTTTAGGAGCTAATGTTGATAACCCAAGATTCATCGATTATGATGGAGACGGCGATCAGGATATCATTGGTCATATATATAGTGGGGGTAATGGTCCTTATACATACAATGCGTATGTGAATAATGGAGATGGAACCTGGACCTCCGTTCCGCTAGGTCAGCACAAAACGAGATCTTTTGAGGTGGTAGATTATGATGGCGATGGTGATGAAGATGTGCTCTTTTTCTACGACAGCACGGTCAATGCAGTGAGCGATGTAGATAAGGGAGTTTATTGGTTGGAGAATCTTTCTACGACACAATACCTTGTTTCTGGTGTGATTTATTATGATGAAAATCAAAACGGCACACAAGATCAAGATGAGTTAACCACCTTTGGTTTTAACCAAATGACAAGCAGTTCAGGGGATTTGGCGTACAGTCAAAATAATGGAGCATATACCATTTATCACGACTTACCAGGCACATACACAATCACTACAATTGCACCCGATGGATTTATTTTCACCACACCGAATGAATATTCGGTTGATTTGAACGCCTTAACTCCTGCGGTTTCTAATATTAATTTTGGAGTATATCCTGCCGGTGTATTTACCGCAGGTGAAGCAGACATGGTGGCGTTTACTCCAGTTTGTGACAACCAAGCAGCAGTGTACTTGCAGATTTCGAATACAGGAACACAAAACGTCCCCGTAGAGATTACCTTCGAGTTACCGGACTATACCGAGCTGTATCAAACCACCGTGGATACTACTTCAGCAACCGATTCTACTTTGGTTTGGGCGTATGACGAAATTGGAATAGGTGAAGAAATTAATATTCCTTTTTACCTTAATTATCCAAGTGTAGATTTTATCGACTCGACTTTTACATACATATATCACGTTCAAATTGGAGATGTATATCTAACTGACACATTGGAACTGGGCATGCTTTGCGCATATGACCCGAATATTAAAGTTGAGCAAACAGGTTGGGGTGAACAAGGGTATTTCTTGGATGGACAAACCTTGGAGTATATCGTTTACTTCCAAAACACAGGAAATTATTTTGCAACGAATGTCCGACTAGAAGATCAACTAAGCGATCAGTTGGTAGCAAGCTCACTAGAAGTAGTTAGTGCATCTCACGAAATGGAAACAACATTGGATACAGACGGTTTGTTGACATTCTATTTCCCTGACATTATGCTTCCTGATAGCACAAGTGATCCGATTGGTAGCATTGGTTTTGTGAAATTTAGAATTGATCATGCGTCAACAGTAGAACCTGGGGATGTCATTGAAAATTTCGTGGATATTTATTTTGATTTTAATCCAGAGATTACCACCAATACAGAAATCAATACAATGTATGATTGCGAACTGGAGGGAGATAATATTCCTGATGCGAGTGTTGCAGTGTCATCAAATGTGATCACAGCCAATGACGGATTTGATTATGAGTGGTTCGTGAATAACGCACCAGAAGCGGGATTCAATGAAAATGTTTTCACAGCTGAAACAAGTGGTACCTATCAGGTGCGTGTTATCGACCCGAATGGATGTTCGGAAATTAGTGAACAAGTGATCATCAATTCGGTAAATGAAATCGCAAAAGCTAATTGGAATATTTTCCCTAATCCAACCAACGATCGATTTATTATTACGGGTATCGAAAATGGCAACGCACCATTAATCATTTATGATATGATGGGTAAAATGGTCATGAGTAAAACGATTTCCAACGGACAAGAAATCAAAGTAGATTCATTATCGGCAGGTATATATGTAGTGGCGATAAACGGAACGCAGCGGAGATTGGTGGTGGGGAGGTAGAGAGTGAGAGAGTTTGGGGTTTGGAGTTTGGAGTTTGGGGAGTTTTTCCCATCCCAAGCGGAGCAATTCGTTCCCTGAGCGCTGTCCTGAGCTTGTCGAAGGGCGCAGAGAGATTTTTTGCTTTGCAAAAAATCGAACGAAGTCGAAGCGCCGTCCTGAGCTTAGCGAGGGGCAGTGCCAATCCATGGAGCGAACCCCATTGAGAATCGAGAATTGAGAATCGAGATTTCTTTTCCTATATTTGAGTAACTTAAATAATCAGAAAAGGATGAAAGCTATCTTTAAATTTTCTTTCTTTCTACTAATAAATATCGTCAT
>JAIXWP010000009.1 GCA_027491215.1 Flavobacteriales bacterium
ATCAAAAGAAATTGGAACAGATCAATTTGATAAAATAAAATTCAAAGAAAAGCTTGAAGGAATCAGATTAAAGGATGGAAAATCACAAAATTTCTCCTTTGAAAGATTACAAAAAATATGTGCTGAAAGCGGAGTCGCCCTTGTGCAAACCCCAAATATTGCCAAAGCTCCTATTAAAGCGGCAGCGCGTTGGATTCATAAAAAACCAGTTATCCAACTCTCTAATAAATTCCATTCAGATAATGAATTCTGGATGATTTTCTTTCATGAAGTAGCCCACATACTACTACATGGCAAGAAAGAAATTTTTCTTGAAGCCACTGAGGGATTCACTGTAAATGAAGCAAAAGAAGCTGAGGCAACACAATATGCAGTGAAACTAATGCAAAGAGTGAAGGGCAGCAAACACTATTAACCCAACGCCTTATTAATAAAGCGAATCAATGGAAGGGTGGACTCGTATGCTTTGAAAATTTTCTTTTCTGCTTTTCCAGAAATCAGCTCTTCGTCTGAAAAGGTGAGATAGGTGAAGAACCCTTTCATTCGAATGTATTCTTCCGCTGGATCATTTGCGTCGAATCCTTTCGGCACGCGTGTCAATATTTCTGGCGCTTGAACTCCGTCTGGAAAAACTTTTAAAAACGATTTATCCTCAGCAATTTTTTTCCATTCTGGCAAATGATAGTGGATCTCTTTTCGAATATCCAATAGATCATTTGGCTCGGGCATGTAAACTCCCCCGCCCACAAAACTATTTCCAGGTTGTAGTTGGAAAAAATATCCCGCCAAATTGCTTTTCTTTCCTCCTTGATTGATGATGGAAAAGAAATTGGTTTTGTATGGGGTTTTATCTTTTGAAAAACGGATATCCCTATTGATTCTCGAAACACATTTCTTCGCCTCAATTTCTGCAGCCGCAAACTCATCATCAAAAGAGGATATTCCTCTAATTAATGAAGCCGTGTATTCAATAAAATTTTGCTTCGCCGCATCATACGTCGCACGATTGGCATCAAACCACTCTTTGTTATTATTCTTCTTTAGCTTTTTTAAAAAATCCAAAGTCCCCGCTTCTATTTTCAACATACCCTCAATTTTCCACAAACTTAATCACTATCTGAAATGGTCATTCGTAATTCGTAATTCGTAATTTGTAATTTGTCATTTGTTCTCGGCAAAGCCGAGATCATTTGTCATTTGTAATTTGTAATTTGTCATTTTCCATTGTTGATGACTTGTGAATAACTCAAGCGGGTTTTGAACAGTGAAATAAAGCCGTAGTTCTTACGTTTGACGCAACGATTTTTACATGATTAGCGAGGCTGCCGTCTTCTTCAATGAGGCGGCAGTTTTGCTTTTTAATCCAGTGAGTACAAACGAAGAACATATCGAATCTACCCCCAGCAATGGAATCGTCGAGACTCCTTTGATGAAGCAATACAATAGCATCAAAGTGAAATATCCCGATGCGCTTTTGCTATTTCGTGTGGGCGATTTCTACGAAACGTTTGGAGAAGATGCCGTTCGCGCTTCGCGCATATTAGGAATTACACTCACCAAGAGAAAAAACGGTGCAGCAGCATACGTCGAACTCGCTGGTTTTCCGCATCACAGTCTTGACACCTATTTACCAAAGCTCGTTAAAGCAGGAAATCGTGTAGCGATTTGTGATCAATTGGAAGATCCTAAGCTCACCAAGAAAATTGTGAAACGCGGTATCACCGAACTCGTGACACCTGGCGTTTCTTACAATGATAAAACCATCGATGCTGCTAGAAATAATTTCTTAGCAGCTGTTTCTTTTGGTGGCACGCCCAACGCTCCGCAACAAGCGGGCGTCGCCTTTCTCGATATCACCACAGGTGAATTCGTTACCGCGCAAGGCTCGATTGATTATATCGATAAACTCATTCAAAGCTTTCGCCCCAATGAAGTGCTTTATCAAAAACAATTTGATCAAGCTTTCAAATCCGCTTTCGGCGATCGTTTCTATACGTTTCGATTGGATGAATGGGTTTTTACAAAAGAATTTGGAGTTGAAATTTTAACCAAACACTTCGGCACAAAATCGCTGAAGGGATTCGGTATCGAAGAATTACCTCTCGGGATTGTGGCTTCTGGCGCGGTATTGCATTACCTCGCGGAAACGCAACACGACAAGGTCGCTCACATTGCCACCCTCGGTCGTATCGAAGAGGATAGATATGTTTGGCTAGATAAATTTACCATTCGCAATCTCGAACTCATCGGTAGTGCGAATGAAAATGCGAAAACACTCATTGACATCATTGATGAAACGACCTCCCCGATGGGCGGACGTCTTCTTCGCAGATGGTTGTTATTGCCGTTGAAGGAGATCAATTTGATCGAACAACGTTTGTCCGTAGTAGATCATCTTCATCGTCACCAAGAACTCCTCGACCAACTCACATCAGAGTTGAAACAAGTGGGCGATCTAGAGCGATTGATCTCGAAAGTAGCGGTAGGTCGCATCAATCCCCGCGAAGTGCAACAAATTCGCAGAGCGCTTGAAGCGATTCAACCGATCAAAGACTGGTGCGTACAATCCGACAACAAAGAACTCGCTGCGTTAGGACATCAATTAAACGCATGTAAAGACATAAGTGAACGCATAGCGCGTGAAGTTCATTCCGATCCACCTATAGCCCTTAATAAAGGCCAAGTGATAGCGGATGGCGTAAATGCTGAACTCGATGAACTGCGCACATTGGCATTTTCTGGAAAAGAAGTACTCCTTCAAATCCAACATCGTGAAGCAGAACGTACCGAAATTCCTTCGCTAAAAATATCTTATAATAATGTCTTCGGATATTATTTAGAAGTTAGAAATACCCACAAGGATAAAGTCCCAAAAGACTGGATCCGCAAGCAAACGCTGACTCAAGCAGAGCGCTACATCACCGAGGAGCTCAAAGAATACGAGACAAAAATTCTCGGTGCCGAGGAAAAAATCGGTTCGATTGAATTGCGACTATTCAATGAATTGGTGGCTGCTATCATGGAATACACTTCATCGATTCAGCTCAACGCTCAACTGCTCGCGCGCATTGACTGCATGATGTCGTTTGCAAAAGTGGCAACGAAATACAACTATGTAAAACCTTCGGTGAATGATTCGAAGGTCATCAAAATATTAAACGGTCGCCACCCTGTGATCGAACGTTCTTTACCAACAGGTGAAGAATATGTCAGCAATGATATTTATCTGGACAATGACACCCAGCAGATCATGATGATCACTGGACCCAACATGTCGGGTAAATCTGCTGTATTGCGTCAGACGGCGCTCATCGTGCTATTGGCGCAAGTTGGAGCATTCGTTCCTGCTAGTGCTGCCGACATTGGTATTGTCGACAAAATTTTCACCCGCGTTGGTGCGAGTGATAATATATCAAGTGGTGAATCTACGTTCATGGTTGAAATGAATGAGACCGCGAGCATCCTCAATAACTTGAGCGATCGCAGCCTTATCCTCCTCGATGAAATCGGACGTGGCACTTCCACTTACGATGGTATTTCCATTGCGTGGTCGATTGCTGAATACATTCACGAACATCCGAAGACAAAAGGAAAAACACTTTTCGCAACGCACTATCATGAACTCAATGAAATGGAAGGCATTTTCAAACGCATCCGAAATTTCAATGTGAGCGTGAAAGAAGTGGGACAGAAAATTATTTTCCTAAGAAAACTTGCGCAAGGCGGAAGCAATCACAGCTTCGGTATTCACGTTGCGAAATTGGCAGGGATGCCGAGCAAAGTCGTGGAGCGCTCGAAAGAAGTATTAGCACAACTTGAAAAATCTCACTCTAAGGAAAATCTTACGGGCGCTATTGAGCGCGTAGCCAATGATGCAAGCATGCAATTGAGTTTCTTTCAATTGGATGATCCAATGCTCGAACAAATTCGTGAGGAAATTTTACATCTCGATATTAATACTCTCACACCTGTTGAAGCGTTGATGAAGCTCAACGAAATAAAGCGTCTACTCAGCGGGAAATAGTCATTTCACCGACAAATCATCCCCTTTCACAGATAGTGATAGTTTATCGCTAAACGATAGCACTACGTTTGAAGAAATATTTTTCCAAATGAAAAATGCTATTCAAACAAACGGACTAGTTCATAGTTACGAGGGAAAGGAACTCGTCATTAATGAATTGAACTTATGTGTTCCCGAAGGATCAATTTTCGGATTCCTTGGACCGAATGGTGCGGGCAAAACAACCACACTACGCCTTCTTCTTGGCTTGATTAAAATCCAATCAGGCGAAGTCAAAATCTTCGATCAATCGCTTGCATCACATCGCATTGAAATATTAAAGCGCGTGGGATCATTAATCGAAAGCCCTTCGATTTACGGCCATCTCACTGCTCGGGAAAATCTATTGATTTGGCAAAAAATTTATCAATGTCCGATGTCACGCCTTGATGAAGTATTACAATGGGTTGGATTGAGTGGTACTGGAAAAAAGAAAGCCGGTAAATTCTCTTTAGGAATGAAACAGCGATTGAGCATCGCAATTTCATTACTTCACTCTCCTCAATTATTAATTCTCGACGAGCCCACGAATGGCCTAGATCCACAAGGGATCTTGGAGATGCGTGAGCTATTGAAAGAACTCAACTCTAAGCACGGAATCACCATTTTAGTGTCAAGTCATTTGCTATCAGAGATTGAAAGACTCGTGACACACGTTGCGATCATTGATAAAGGAAAATTAAAATTTCAAGGCACACTTCAAGCCTTGACGAGCGTACAACGTCAATCTGAATTTTTAATCTTCGATACATCTGATAATATTCAAGCATTGCATCTCATTGGCAAGCGCGGAATGGAAGGATATATCGACAACGGTAAAATTCATACATCCTTAATGTCGCGTCAGCAGATCGCTACAGCAAATCACCTCATCATTTCTAATGGCATTGAATTATATGAATGCGCTGCTGGAAGAAATGACCTGGAATCCATTTTTATGAACCTTATACAACACGAATCATGATCACCACATTCATCCACAGCTTGCAAAGCGAACGCATCAAAATGCGCAGAAGCGCTGCCTTCTGGTTGGTGGTGGCAGGCGCTTTGTTCATCCCCACTATACTAACAATTGTACAAATTATTTATCCCGATAAATTCTCGCCACTAGCAATGCAAGGTGAATACTGGCGTTTGTTGTACAAACATTCATGGGAAACTATGGCCATACTTCTCCTACCAATAGGTGTTATTTTATCTACTAGTTTGATCACACAAATGGAGTTCAAAAACAATACTTGGAAACAAGTATATGCTTCGCCGCAAAGTTTAAGCACCATATTTCTTTCAAAGCTCACCATCACTCTCTTGATGATGCTTGCCTTCTTCATTTTATTTACTCTTGGTATGCTCATCTCTGCTTATTTGCCTCCTCTTTTGAATGGCACTAATGTTTTTCCATCCGCGGATATTCCTATAGATTTATTCGTTTGGGGAACACTGAAATTCTTTGTCGCCTGCCTTCCAATTGTAGCTATTCAATATTTCATTAGCATGCAATTCAAAAATTTCTTGGTGTCCGTTGGATTTGGATTAGTGATGATCGTGGGAAGCATCTTCGCATTGCAATGGAAGTATGGCTATACATTTCCTTATAGTTATTCTGCACTACAATTCTTTGAAGTAAATGGAAATCCGCGCCATCCGGCTAATATCTCCACCATGTATTGGTCGTTCGGATACTTCTTGTTTTTTACCATGGTGCATTATATCACTTACATTTATAGAAAAGAAAGAGGTTAGTATTCATGATTAAAAAATCGCTCATCGTTCTCTTGCACATTGGCTACTGGTCATTGTATCTCTTTTTGCTCTTTATCATTTTCGTTCTCACCATTGCTTCACAAGGTGGAGCAAAAGGACAATTCTGGCCGATGCTATATGAATGGTCCGAGTTCATGCTTGTCATTGCAATAGTTCCTGGCGCTATTGGATTCTATGTTGGATACTCCATTCTATTCAAAAGATTTTTTGCAAGAAAAAAAATAATAAAGCTCCTGCTAGCAATGGCAGCAACCGCTCTTGTATGCTCCGCAGTTGGATTTTTAATGGCGCAAATCATCTACTCTGAGTTTCGTCTTTCACAAATTACCATTGAGGGAATCATTGCACAAGTGTTACTCATTTCATTCATGTCTGGCATCAACATGACCATCGGCATTATCATGCAAGGCTTCATTACCGCGTATTCTGATATCGCCGTGAAAGAAGAATTGACTAGAAAAAACACTGAAATAGAACTAGCCCTTGTTCGATCGCAATTGAATCCTCACTTTTTATTCAACACCATTAATAATATCGATGTGCTCATTCAAATCGATCCTGATAGAGCATCTCGTTATCTCAATGAACTTTCGCACATCATGCGTTACATGTTGTATGAAACCAAGACCGAGCGAGTGCCACTTTCAAGAGAAATTGATTACATGCACAAATACATTGCACTTCAAAAAATAAGAACCTCCATTGAGAATTATGTAGTCTTCGAAGTGAAGGGCGATGTGGAAAGTGCGCGCATAGAACCCATGATACTATTGCCTTTTCTTGAAAATGCATTTAAACATGCAGAGAAAAATAAAAAAGAAAATGCTATTAAGGTCAGCCTCTCCGTGGAAGCGCAGCGTATATATTTTAAATGTGAAAATACTTTTTTGAAAAAATTGGTAGTTCCTACAATTTCCAAGTCTAATGGGTTGGGCAATGAGCTCATCCAAAAACGAATTAGCTTGCTTTACGGTGAACATGAATTGCGTATGTATGAGCTAGACGAAGTGTATCATGTCGAATTAATTTTGCCAAGATGAGTTATACCTGCATCATCATAGAAGACGAGCCATTGGCGGCAGAGCGATTGAAAACATATATTTCAAAGCATCGTCTTTTACAATTGACAGGTACGTTTGAATCGGGAAAAACAGGATTAGATTTTCTCAAGAAAAATGAAATAGACATTGTTTTTCTCGATTTAAATCTCGGAGAAATTTCAGGTATTCGTATTCTTGAAAACAATAGTATTCCTTCTCAAGTCATCATTACCACCGCCTATCAAGAGTATGCCTTGAAAGGATTTGAATTAGATGTAGTCGACTATTTATTGAAACCCTTTGTAGAAGAGCGTTGGCTCGTGAGTGTAGAAAAGGCCATCAATCGGATCGAAGCTAAGCGCTCGGGAAATGATCGTTTCGTGATGATAAAGACCGAGCATCGTTTAGAAAAAGTATTTCTCCGCGACATTGTATTCATAGAGGGAATGGGCGATTACCGCAGGATTCACACCATCCACAAAAAGATCATGACCTTACAAACCTTCCGAGAGATGGAAGAAATGTTTGATCAATCCGACATTGTGCGCGTGCATAAGTCATACATGGTAGCAAAGAGTCGCATCACTAGCATCAGCAAAGACAAGCTCACCCTCCCCGATCGCGAAATCCCGATCTCGGAGAGTTACAGAGGCGTAGTGACAAACGACTAACTTAGTTACTAACTACTAGTTACGAGTGACTAGAGTAAATACTAGATGTGTAGACAGGCAGTCCCTTATAGACACTATAAAACTATCTCGCTAGTCGTTACTCTAGTCACTAGTCGTTAGTATCTAGTCACTAAGTTATGCTACCTTGAGTTGACTTAGTTTGCTTCTTGAGAATTTCTCTTTCGCGTAGGCCAATGTAACTTTGAATTCTTTTTCTTTTGATGATGGTAATTCGTACATCGCGTCCATCATGATGGCTTCGCAGATGCCTCGTAGACCGCGCGCACCGAGCTTGTACTCGATGGCTTTTTCTACGATGAAATCCAATACTTTTTTATCGAAGGTGAGTTTTACTCCGTCCATTTCAAACAACTTCACATATTGCTTCACCAAAGCATTTTTTGGTTCTGTGAGAATTCTACGAAGTGTAGTTTCGTTTAATGGATCTAAGTGGGTCAATACGGGGAAACGTCCGATCAATTCGGGAATCAATCCGAAACGCTTCAAGTCAAGTGGACTCACATACTGCAATAGATTTTCTTTATCTACCGACTCTTCTGATTTTGAGCTGTAGCCAATCGCCGCGGTATTCATGCGGCGCTCGATAATTTTATCAATTCCATCAAATGCACCACCGCAAACGAACAACACATTTGCAGTGTTCACTTGAATCATTTTTTGCTCTGGGTGCTTTCTTCCACCTTGTGGTGGTACGTTAATGATCGAACCTTCCAAAAGCTTCAACAAAGCCTGCTGAACACCTTCCCCGCTCACGTCACGGGTGATACTTGGATTGTCGCTTTTGCGAGCGATCTTGTCTATTTCATCAATGAATACAATTCCGCGTTCTGCGCGCTGAACATCATATTCCGCGTCTTGCAGCAAACGTGAAAGAATACTCTCTACATCCTCCCCAACATATCCTGCCTCTGTAAGCACAGTCGCATCTGCTATGCAGAAGGGCACGTGCAACATTTTTGCAATGGTCTTCGCAAGCAAAGTTTTACCAGTACCTGTCTCACCCACCAAAATAATATTCGACTTTTCAATTTCTACACCGTCCGAATCTTTTGCAGATTTCTGCATCAAACGCTTGTAGTGATTATACACCGCAACACTCAACGATTTTTTCGCGTCATCTTGACCAATCACGAATTCGTCAATAAAACGCTTGATGTCTGCAGGCTTGTGTAATTCCAAATCCTTATCGCTTGAAGCAGGAAGCTTCGACTTCGACTCCTCACTCACGATTGCATTTGCCTGAGTAGCACAATCTTCACAAATATGTCCACTGATACCCGCGATGAGAATACTCACCTCGCTTTTTTTACGGCCACAGAATGAACAAGTAATTTCTTTCATTTCGTTGAATTTATCAATATACAAAGGTACTACATATCGCGTAAATGCCGAAAAATGGTCATATTCGCGATATGAACTCACTTAAAAACTTTTATGTCCTAAAAAGTTCAGCGGGCAGCGGTAAAACCTATGCTTTGGTGAAATATTACTTGCAGTTGGCACTCCAATCGGAGTCGCCCTATTATTACAAGCACATTCTCGCCATCACCTTCACCAACGCTGCTGCTAAGGAAATGAAAGAAAGGGTCATCGAACGACTCCGTGAATTCAGTGATGCCAAGAAACTAGAGGAAAGTAAAAAAGGGTTGTTCAATGAAATTGCAGAAGCCCTCCAACTTCAGCCTCATGAGCTGGAACATCGGGCAAGACAGTGCCTGGTACACATGCTCCACAACTATGGGCTCATCGCCATATCGACTATCGACAGCTTCACACACAAGATTGTCCGCTCATTTGCACGCGACCTTCGTTTGCATCCCGATTTCAATATTGAAATGGATACCAATGCTTTTTCGGAAAAAATTGTGGACGCCTGCCTTGATGCCATTGGGTCAGATGATGAACTCACTACTTATTTGCAACAATTCACCCTCGAAAATTATGAGGATGAAAAAGGCATGAAAGTGCGTGCAGCACTCGAGGATGTAAGCAGGCAGCTTTATAATGAAGATGCGAAGGATGTGCTTCCAACACTCGAACACTTGTCGCTGCAAGACTTCCGCACGCTGCAACAAAAATTAAAAAAAGACATTGCTGTTTTTGATGAAAAAATAAAAGCTCCTGCATTGGCTGCAATCGAGCTTATCCGCTCCAAAAATCTTGAGATAAGTGATTTCGCTTATGGCAAGAGCGGAGCCGTGTCTGTCTTCTTCAAATTTGCCGATGACAACTTTGAAATGGGCACGCGTTTTACAAACCCTCGAAGCAGCACGAGCCGCTGGTGGAGTAGATCGGGAAATAAAGATGCTATAGAACGGATCCAAGAATTAGAAGAACAACTCGAGGCTTATCGCTCCATCATGGTCGAGTTGTTTACCTCCGATGAAAAGAAGTCGGTAGAAGTCAAGCGAGCTGCAGTAAAGGTGGTCTATTCAATGGGAATGTTGGCGCGTCTATCCACGATTGCACAGCAAATCAAAGAAGAAGAGAACACCATTCTGATCAATGACTTCCAAACCATCATCAATGAAATTGTAAACGACAGTCCCGCTCCATTCATTTATGAGCGCGTAGGAGAACGCTATAATCATATCCTCTTCGATGAGTTCCAAGACACTTCTGGAATGCAGTGGAATAACTTCCTTCCACTCATCGAAAACGCACTTTCAAAAGGCAGTTTTAATTTGATTGTTGGGGATGGAAAACAAGCGATATATCGTTGGAGAAATGGTAAAGCAGAACAGTTTGTTTCCTTGCCGGAACTCCTCGGAAACCATCCTCCAGAGCGCAGACAAGCGCTTCAACACAATTATGAAAAAGGTATTTTGAGTGCGAACTATCGAAGTGCCAAGAATATTATTTCATTCAATAATTCCTTCTTCGATTTTGTGCAAAGTGATCCCAACATGTCATTTATCCAAAAAGTATATGAAGATCAAGCGCAGGAAGAAAAGAGAGACCGCACAGGCTATGTTGAAGTAAAAATTACTGCGAACAAAGAAGGTAGCGTTCGTGATCAATTTATCCAAGATATTGTATCGAACGTTCGTTCGGTTTTAGATCAAGGTTACCTCCCGGGCGATATCGCCATCCTGACACGCAAAGCGGGGAAAGAAGCTGGTCCCATTGCGAAAGCATTGCTAGAAGTGAGTATTGAAGTCGTTACAAGAGAAAGTTTTCTCTTGAGCAATTCGGCCAAGGTGAAGCTCATTATGGCCTATATCCGGTTCTTGTGCCAGCCTGATCATCTGTATTCGAATGTGAGTATTTGGCAAAACCTATGTGTGTTATATCCCGAAAAATTCGAGTTGAAAAAGCTCGTGGCATCATATACGATTCCACACGATAGAACACTCCTTCCCGATATCCAACGTTTTCTTGAAGCCTACTATCCATCAGCCCTAGAGATAGGATTATTGCGCTCCCCCATTGAGATTGCGGAAAGCATTATTACTTGCTTTGGACTCACCAAAGACCCTTTCGTTGAATTTCTAATGGATCACTTGACTCGACTTTCAACCCAAAAAGACTTGAGCCTTCAGCAAGTGACTGAGTGGTGGGAAGAACGCCAACATACACTGTACACTTCTTCGCAAGAAAGCAATCAGAAGGTCAATATCATGACCATTCACAAGAGCAAAGGACTGCAGTTCCCGGTGGTGATATATCCACGATTTGGAACCAAGGATCCCGCACGAACTTTATGGCTTGATGTAGACAAGGAAGAATTGGGTATTGAAAAAATTCTTTATTCTCAAGGGAAAAATAAAGTAGAAGACGGCATGACCGAAGGAATGATTGCCGATATAGAGAACAGTGCTTTAGACCAAATAAACCTCTGCTATGTGGCTACGACCCGCCCAGAGGAGCAATTGTATATCGTCATCGAGCAAGACCGAAATGTGGATGCAACCTCCAAGTTGATCATAGCCTTCGCAGAAAGTAAAATGACCTCAACTGATGGAGTCTACTCCATGGGAGAAAAGCAGGGGCCCGTTTCTAAAAAAATTCACCCACTTGTCACCAAAAAAATTGACGGAACGCTAAAACCGAATATTCATTCAGTTCAGCTACGCTATACTTTCTTAAAAGACAAAATTATTTCACAACAAGAACAGCGCTTGCTTGGAACCGTTATTCATGAATGTTTATCGATGATTAAAACACCCGTGGATATTCCACGTGCTATTCAATTGATTTTACCGAAATACCCAACGATTCAGCAGAGCCAACGAGAGGATATTGCTGCAGAGCTGCGTCGTATCGTTGATCACGAGTTGCTGCGCAAGTGGTTTAGTGCAGAAGTAGAGATGTACAATGAGCAAGAAATTATACTTCCCAACGGCCATCCTATTCGTCCTGATAGAATTATTATTTCTGAAAATGAATGGGAAGTGATCGATTTTAAGACCGGCGCTCCGTCAAATAAGCATCATTCGCAGGTAAAAAATTACGTCTTAGAGGTAGAAAAAATAAGTGGTAAAAAAGTGAAGGGCTACTTGGTTTATACGCCAACCATGACCGTCGAAGAAGTGATTTAGTACTAGGATAGACGCGTATAAAATTGCTTTTGTTTGCACACAACAAAGTGCATCGTTTGTATTAGATCCACGTATCTTCGGTAAAGAAAATTATTCTAAAAGATATTTACGAAGCTACAGTGGGTGAAGGAAGTAGCCCAGACTGTAAAGCGAGTGCAAAAAAGCGGCTGTCTTTGGACAGCCGCTTTTTATGGGCTAAATTTTCTATATTGCCCCGTGTTACGAAATGTCCTTTTATTTCTCCTTTTAGTAATGGCCGCTCGGTCCGTTGCGATTTCGGCACCCCTAAATAATGATAGCACCGTATTCTTGATCGGCGACGATCTAGGTACCGTCCAAGATTTTATGGTCGTGAAATTCGCCAATAAAGAATTAGGGGACATCATCATACGTGTAGTGGATGAAGAGGGACAAGTCATGAAAGAATATATTGACGCTAGCGTAAAACCTGGATTCCATCAAGCATTCGTCGATGTGAAATCTTTAGAACCGGGCCCCTATTCTATCACTTTAATTCATCGCCAACATCGAAAGCAATCGAAATTCGTGAAGAAGTAATTAGTATTCAGAATACTGATCTTTCCATGATTCAATTTTGCCCCTATGCGGCCCTTGGTAAAAGTTATTTACCTTTACGGTGAAAGAGAATCAGAATGAATAAAGTGCTATATAACGTGACCGTGAGCATTAATCCAGAGGTCGAAAAAGAATGGCTTGCTTGGATGAAAGAGACACATATACCCGATGTGATGCGAACCGGCTATTTTTTACAAAATAGAATTTGCCGTGTGCAAGACCTAGAAGAAGAAGGTGGAAAAACCTACGCGATTCAGTATATCTGCAATAGCATGGCTGATTTGCTCACCTATCAAAGCGAATGCGCTCCCGCCTTACAGGCCGACCACAATCAACGCTTTCAGGGAAAATTTGCGGCATTCCGAACAGTGCTAGAAATTATTCACGAGCACCCGCAGCCTAACGTGCCAATTAGCTCCAACTAATCACTGACCTTTACTACATTTGACAATAAAATAAAGACCCTCTATTATGATCACAGGCCTTGTACATCTTCACTCTACCCTGCGTTGGGTAGTTTTAATTCTTTTGGTGGTAACCATCGCGGACAGCTTGATTCGCATGTATCGTCCAGTTAGCAATGCTGAAAAGAAACTTGCTCTCTTCACATTGGCTTCTGTTCACCTTCAGATCCTCATTGGATTAGCATTATACTTCTTTGGCGACCATGTAACAGAGATGATTGCACAAGGAGATGTGATGAAGGATTCAGTAAGTCGCTTCTGGGTGGTAGAACACTTCGCAGGAATGGTGATCGCAGCAGTATTTATTACTGTTGGTTACTCAAGAGCAAAGCGTCAAGCAGAGAAGTGGGCGAAACATCGTATGATTTTCATTTACTATCTCGTTGGATTGTTACTCATTCTCGCTTCAATTCCATGGCCTTTCAGAGAGGCAGCTAAAGCATTAGGAATAGGATGGATTTAAAAAATATGTTCGTTGTTGCAGGACTTGCAACATTGATCTTCGCATGTGGAAACTCAAGCCAACCGAACGAACGTTCGGTTGCTTCTTCTGGTGAAGACCAAAAAGAATTGGTAGAAAAAAACTATGGTCGCAAGTGCTCTATCTGTCACGGCAGAAATGGCAAACTTGGCGCATCTGGTTCTCCAGACCTCACGGCTAGCAAGCTCGACAAGGATGGTGTGATCGCCATCATCACTGCGGGGAAAGGCAAAATGCCTCCACAAAAAGATGTGCTATCAACACAAGAAATAGCAGATCTCGCAGACTACGTGATCAATTTAAGGAACGCTCAATAGAATCGTGCAGAAGAAAAATCAATTATTTGAAACCGCGAAGAAGCAAGAAAATTGCGTACTCGTGGGTATCATCACAAAACAACAGTCTAGAGATTTACTAGAAGAATATTTGGACGAGTTGGCCTTTTTAGCGTTGACGGCCAATGCTGTTTGTCTAAAGCGATTCACGCAATCGTTAGACCATCCCGATTCGCGCACCTTTGTAGGAAGTGGAAAGCTCAACGAAATCAAAGAATACGTTGAAGAGCATAAACCAGATATGATCATCTTCGATGATGAATTATCGCCTTCACAGCTTCGAAATCTTGAAAAAGAATTCAAGGACAAAGGAGTGAAAGTACTTGATCGCAACAATCTTATTCTCGACATTTTTGCGAGCCGAGCTCGCACAGCGCACGCGAAGACTCAAGTAGAGCTTGCGCAATATGAGTATATGCTGCCGCGACTCACGCGCATGTGGACTCACTTGGAAAAGCAACGTGGAGGTATTGGTATGCGCGGTCCTGGAGAGCAAGAAATCGAAACCGACCGACGTATTGTTCGAGATCGTATTGCTCGTCTAAAAGAAGAACTCAAAGAAATTGATAAGCAAAAGGCCATTCAACGCGGAAATCGCGGAGCCTTGGTGCGCGTGGCTTTGGTTGGATATACCAACGTTGGGAAAAGCACCATCATGAATGTGCTTTCGAAATCGGATGTATTCGCTGAGAATAAACTTTTCGCAACACTAGATACAACAGTTCGAAAAGTGGTATTAAAAAACTTACCATTTCTTCTTTCCGATACCGTTGGATTTATTCGCAAGCTTCCACACCAATTGATTGAATCATTCAAGTCAACCTTGGATGAAACCAGAGAAGCAGATCTATTGGTACACGTCGTAGATATCTCTCACCCACAATTTGAAGATCATTTTAATGTGGTGAATGAGACCTTGCGCGAGATTGGTAGTGGTGACAAACCTACTATTGTAGTCTTCAATAAAATCGATGCCTACCAGCACGTTCCAAAAGCCGAAGATGATCTCACTCCAGCCACCAAGGAAAATATCACGCTAGAAGAATTGAAAAAATCTTGGATGGCAAAAATGAATGACGTGGATGTCATTTTCATTTCAGCTCAAGAAAAATCGAATATTGATTCGTTTAGAAATCTATTATACGATCGCGTGCGTGAATTACACATCACACGATTCCCGTTCAATGATTTCCTTTACGATGATCCAGAGGCCTGAGTACTATACATACTCTTCGCCCAACTGAATCTTGATATCGTTTACGAATTGTTTGATTTTTTGCTCGTCTTCCTTCTTGCAAACAAGAAGTGTATTGCCTGAATCTACTACGATATAGCCATTCAATCCATGCAATACTACCAGCTTATCATTCGGAACATTAACGACATTGTCGGCGCAGTGATAAAGCAACACCTTCTTTCCTACAACGCCGTTTGAACGATCGTCTTGTGCAAGGTGTGTATGCAATGATCCCCAAGTTCCGAGGTCGCTCCAGCCGAAATCGCTAAGAATAACATTTACGTTCTTCGCTTTTTCCATAATACCATAGTCAATGGAAATATTATCGCAAGAGCTGTAAGTTCTCTCTATGAATTCCGCCTCTTCCGATGTTCCATACACTCCAGCGCCATCGCTGAAAGCTTTGAACATATCTGGAAGATATTTTTGAAACGCGTTGAGAATAGAAGGCAGTGTCCAGATAAAAATTCCAGAGTTCCAGTAGAAGTCGCCGCTTTCTAAAAAGTCTTTTGCCAATTCGATATCTGGTTTTTCGGTGAATGTTTTCACCTTCTTTACGCGACCATCGAATGCATCTTTTACGTCAGCCCATTGGATATAGCCATACCCAGTATCAGGGCGTGTTGGTTTGATACCAAGTGTTACAAGATTTCCGCTATCCGTTGCTTGCTTTACGCTGATATCAATGATGCGTAAAAACTCATCATTGTTAAGAATCAAGTGATCACTTGGAGCGACCATGATATTAGCATCCGGTTCGCGATCAGCAATCCAAAAAGCAGCGTATGCCACGCAAGGCGCGGTGTTTCGCATGTAAGGCTCACACAATACTTGCTCCGGCATTAAATCTGGAAGTTGTTCAAGTACGATTGATTTGTATCGTTCGTTCGTTACGATGAGGATATTCTCTTTCGGCACAATCGGTAAGAAACGATCGTAGGTCATTTGAATCAACGTACGACCAACACCAAGGATATCGTGAAATTGTTTCGGAAAAGCTGTTTTGCTCATTGGCCAAAAGCGTGATCCCACGCCACCGGCCATGATTACACAGTAGTTTTTTGAATTCATCGTAATTTTATGAAAGCTTGTTTAATGCCACTCGAAGGCTGGCTATAGATTCAGTCACGTCATTCATCGTAGCAGTGCCAACTGATAAGCGATACCACGGACTGGACTTAGAAGCACCGAATGCGTAGAATGGAACTACTGCGAGTTTTGCTTCTGATAATAAATAATTTGTTACTGCTTCTGTCGTGTCGAGGACATGACCATCAGCCGTAGTTTTTCCTTTCAAATCAAATTTTACGGTAAGATAAATAGCGGCCATTGGCGCGATTGCATCCACCTGCAAACCTTCTGATCTGAGGGTTTGAATACCATTATAAAAACCTACGAGGCGATCTTCTAATTGTTTTTTGAAATCACCCAAGAAGCGGTCAACAGCAGTTTCATTTTGTAAGAAACGTGCAGAAGCCATTTGCTCAGCCTTTGGAGACCATGCCCCAACGTGACCGAGGATAGATTTCATTTTATCAATGATCTTCTTCGGACCAAATGCCCAACCTACACGAACACCAGTAGCGGCCATTGATTTAGAAATACCATCTACAAAAATCGTGTACGGACGAAGTTCTGGACGAAGAGAAACTGGATCAAAGTGAACCGTTTCACCATAGGTGAGAGTCCAATAGATTTGATCGTACATAACATACAAAGGCTTCTCATCGGCAGATCTGCGTTGGTTTTCAGCGATCACCATATCACAGATAGCCTCTAATTGTTCTTTAGAAAAAACAGTTCCTGTTGGATTAAGAGGAGAACAAAGCGCGAGCAATGTTGCCTTTTGAATATGCGGTGCCAACTCTTCAACGGTTGGCATAAAGTTGTTCTCTGGTAAAGTTTCTACAAACGCTTGCTGCGCATGCGACAAGTGCGTGTAGTGATTGTTGTTCCAGCTTGGCACAGGGAATAACACTATATCCGTAGGGTCAACCAATGCTTGGTAGATCGCATAGATGATAGGACGAGCGCCGCCTGCGATGAGTATTTCATTCTCGGCATAGGTAAGACCTTGACCATTCTTGATAAGCTTAGCCACTTCCTTGCGCAATTCGGCCATACCGTCTGCAGCAGGATAGTTTGTCTCATCATTGATGTATGCTTGAATAATTTCCTCTTTCAGCTCTGCTGGAATTGGGAAAACTTTTGGGTCAAAATCCCCAATTGTGAAATTATAAATACGCTCACCTTTAGCAATGAGCTCCTTTATCTCTCCGGCCAATTTAATAATCTCAGAACCTATCAGGTTTTCAGCCATTTTGGAAACCTTCAATTCTGCTTGTGGCGTGCTTGTGTTGCTCATTATCCCCGCGGTATTTCTCTGTGCTCTTTTTTAACGAGTGCAAAGGTAGTTTTTTCCTGCTAAACTCTATGCCCTGAAAGGTATAAAATACCGATTGTTAATCACTTGTAACCAAAAGTAAAAACTTATTTGGATTTATTGGTTTGATTTGCATTTATAAATATCCATTACTTACATGACACGATTGATTCTTCTTACCGCATTCGTAATCTCTTCTGTATGCTCTTTCGCACAACAAAAGCCAGATGAGAATTTTAAAAACATTGCTTTTGCAGTTTCAAAAAACTTCGGATCTCTTAAGGGCGCGGCAACAGCTGACGGCTTTGAATCCAATATTAAATATGAAAACGCCAATGCTACAACCATTGAAAAGGATAAGCTTGGTAAAGGCAGCTACTTGAAGATTACTTACTTCAACGAAGATGCTGCTATGTGCCAAACCATCTTGAATCGTGTGATTCCTTATTTGGAATTCTCTTTACCCATGGCAGACTTTGAAAAGTCTGAGCAACCAAGTCCCGCTTTCAATAGCGGTAAACGAGTGGTCTATAATCCTAAGTCCAGCTCAACCAAATACCGAGTAGAGATGGGAGTTGTAAAAGGTAAAAGCGGGTATGAAGGTGTAATTTTATATTTCCCACTATAAGAACAAAAAGCCATATCAAAAAAAATCCCCTTGTCGTTGACAAGGGGATTTTTTTATCTCAATAATTCTTAGTGGAGTTTTCCAACCATTTTCGCTGGAACCACTATTTGATCATACTCTTCTTCTGTAACATAGCCCAAGCGAATTGCTTCCTCACGAAGTGTAGTGCCATTTTTATGCGCTGTCTTCGCGATTTCCGCCGCTTTGTAATATCCAATCTTCGTATTCAACGAAGTCACAAGCATCAATGAATTATTTACAAGCTCATTGATTCTATCATGATTTGGTTCGATACCAACTGCGCAATGATCATTGAATGACACGCATGCATCACCCAACAATTCCGCTGATTGCAAGAAATTGTAAGCCATCATTGGTTTGAACACATTCAATTCATAATGACCTTGTGTACCACCCACAGTGATAGCTACATCATTTCCCATTACTTGAGCGCACACCATCGTCAATGCTTCGCATTGAGTAGGATTTACTTTACCCGGCATAATGCTAGATCCTGGCTCATTTTCAGGAATATAAATTTCACCGATTCCACTTCTTGGACCACTCGCCATCATACGAATGTCGTTTGCGATTTTATTTAAAGAAACAGCCAATTGCTTCAATGCACCGTGTGTTTCAACGATACCATCGTGCGCTGCCAGCGCCTCAAATTTATTAGGAGCAGAAACCAATGGAAGGCTAGAGAATTCTGCGATTTTTTTCGCTACTAATTCAGAATATCCTTCCGGTGTATTGATTCCAGTACCAACCGCAGTGCCACCCAATGCAAGTTCACTTAAATGCGAAAGTGTATTCTTCACAGCGCGCATTCCATGATCCAATTGAGCAACGTAGCCGCTCAATTCTTGGCCTAATGTGATAGGCGTTGCATCCATCAAGTGCGTACGTCCAATTTTTACCACATTCATAAATTCTACGCTCTTTGCATGAAGCGTATCGCGAAGTTTTTGAACACCTGGCAATGTTTTCTCTACTACAGATTTGTATGCAGCAATGTGCATTGCAGTAGGATATGTATCATTTGATGATTGTGATTTATTTACGTCATCATTTGGATTCAAGACACCTGCTTCGCCCAATTGACCGCCATTTAGAACATGCGCTCTATTTGCAATTACCTCATTCAAATTCATATTTGACTGAGTACCCGAACCAGTTTGCCAAATCACGAGAGGGAACTGATCAGCTAATTTTCCTTCTAAAATTTCATCACAAACTTTAGAAATCAAATCACGCTTCTCCGAGGGTAAAACTCCTAATTCACAGTTTGCGTGAGCTGCAGCTTTTTTCAAAATTGCAAACGCAGAAATAATTTCCTTAGGCATGCTTGCCTCTGGACCAATTTTGAAATTATTGCGAGAGCGTTCTGTTTGAGCGCCCCAATACACATGAGCAGGAACTTTTACTTCCCCCATTGTGTCTTTTTCAATGCGATATTCCATTATTTTTTTATTAAATATTCCAATTAAACATTCGCTGCATTTCCTTGAGCCATCAAGAATGCTTTCAAAAATTCTCCAATGTCACCATCCATGACACCGTCTACATCGCTTGTCTCATGGCCTGTTCGCACATCCTTCACAAGTTTGTATGGCTGCATGACGTAGTTTCTAATTTGAGAACCCCATTCAATTTTTTTCTTACCAGCTTCAATTTCATCGCGCGCAGCATTGCGCTTTGCCAACTCCATTTCATAGAGCTGCGATTTCAATAATTGAATCGCCTTTTCTTTGTTTTGTAATTGAGAACGGGTTTCAGTATTATCGATAACAATTCCAGAAGGTTTGTGTTTCAAACGCACCCCGGTTTCTACCTTGTTTACGTTCTGTCCACCAGCACCGCCACTTCGGAAGGTGTCCCAAGTAATATCAGAAGGATTGATATCGATATCAATCGTATCATCAACGAGAGGATAAACATATACCGATACGAAACTTGTGTGGCGACGAGCATTGCTATCAAATGGAGAAATGCGCACCAAGCGGTGAACACCGTTTTCCCCTTTCAGCATACCAAATGCAAACTCTCCAGAGAACTCCAGTGTACATTGTTTTACACCTGCAACTTCACCCTCTTGCATGTCGAGTTCTTTAACGGTGTAGCCGTTCTTTTCGCCCCACATGATATACATACGCATGAGCATACCTGCCCAGTCGCAGCTTTCAGTTCCTCCGGCACCTGATGTGATTTGAAGAACAGCGTTCAAGCTATCTTCTTCGGCACTAAGCATATTTTTAAACTCAAGGTCTTCGATGCGTTGAGCAGCTAGCTTGAATTGAGCTTGCACTTCCTCTTCAGAAGCAGCGCCTTCTTTAAAAAATTCTTGGATAACTTGAAGATCATCTATGGCCGTAACGCATTGTTGAAATGCATCTGTCCAGACTTTCTTATTTCTGATTTGTTTCATCACCAATTCCGCCTTCTTTGGGTCATCCCAGAATCCGGGGTCTTGCGTGTGTTTTTCGTCTTCTATGATTTGGAGCAACTTAGTGTCCACGTCAAAGATACCTCCTGAGCGCCAATAGGCGTTCATTCAGCTCATGGATCGCATCTGCGGTTACATTCATTTTCCTTGCTGAAATTGTGATTTGCGCGGCAAATGTAGTGTATTTTAACTACCTTCGGGTTCACTAATCCCTTATACTATGATTGTACTAGACGAACCAAATCCAACCAATGAATCTTGGAAAAACCCTGAAAATGTCATTAGAGATGGTTATAATTTCCGCTTAGAAACTTATGTTTCACAAGGCATCCAACTCTTTAAAAAAGACATCGGAAATTTTGTGCTTTTCACATTAGTTTTCACAGCTATTTCTGTAGTCATTAATCTAATTCCATTCTTGGGTACGATCGGGGGGCTAATCGTTAATCCTCCTTTGGCTGCTGGATATTTCTTGGTCGCTGATAAAATCAGAAGAGGCGAATCTTATACGTTTAATAATTTTTTCGACGGCTTTAAAGTTCACATCGGAAATCTAATTGTGATATCCTTGTTAACGGGAGTTTTCACCATTATTGGCACCATTCTCTGCATCCTGCCGGGTATATACCTGGCAGTTGCTTATAGCATTGCAGTTCCTATGCTTCTCTTTATCAAACTTGAGTTTTGGGAATCTATGGAAGCAAGTAGAAAAGTCATTGGGAAAAATTTCTTTTCGTGGTTGGGCTTTTTTATTGTGATCTGGTTGGGAGCATTGATTATCGGAGCACTTGCTTGTGGCGTAGGCTTGTTATTCACTGTCCCTGTTGCAATATTGGCAACCTATAGCGCATTCGTTGATATTATGTCAGCACCAGCAGAAAGTGATTCGACTAATATTAGCTAATCCCCTCAAGCATTTTCCAAATCAAAGAAGACTCGTAGCCCCGGGAAATAAAGTACCGGGCTACTTTCATTTTGCGCTGCCACACAGGGATTCCCGCTGTTTTTAACCAGCGCTTTTCAATTAATTCCTTAAGACCATCCTCATATTCTGCTGGAACGATTTTAGCGATTGCATCGCGAATATTTCGATCACTCACCCCTTTCATTTTCAGGGCTTGTTCGATTTTTTTTACACCCCACTTATTGAAGCGATATTTATCATTTACAAATGCCTCAGCATATCGTTCCTCGTTCAGGAGATTTTCAGAAATGAGGACCATCATAATTTGATCGCGTTCTTCACTATTCATACCCCATCTAATCAACTTCGACAATACATCCTTATGAGCCCGCTCTGCCTTATCGCAGTAGCGCTTGGCTTTGAGTGTCACCGCTGAAAACGAATATTTTGGGGTATAATCTTCCATGGTTTTTTCAAGCTGCCAAGATAGGATGCTCGGCATAAAAAAATAGATATTCGAAATAATCGCAGTTAAAGTGTAACCAAGACACCTATTATATCCGTTAAATAACCGATAAAAAATATCCAACCTTTAACTACTTTTGTCACTTGGAACGATAAACCCGAGTGAGCATAAACACGTTTTGATGAAAACTACATTGATTGAGAAACTGCACGGTTTGCTTCAGACCGAAGACATTATGTCTATCAGAGAAGCAATTCGTGAGATCCGCAACGATTGGAAAGCGGAATCTGCAAAAGAAAGACAGCTTCAGTTGGAAGCTTACAATACCCAACCAGTTGAAGAAGGCGCTGAAAAGCCTCCATTTACATATGTTCCCCATGAATTGGAGGAACGTTTTCAAGAACTTCTCAAAGTCTACGAGGACCGTATAGAAGAACATGGAAAATTATTAGCAGCCGAGCGCCAAAAGAATTTGGAAGCTAAAAATGCTATAATAAAAGAATTCGAAACGCTTGTTACAAGCGAAGAAAACATCGGAAAGGCATTCAGTACGCACAAGGCACTCAAAGAAAGATGGGATGCAATTGGCGATGTTCCTGGTGATAAATACCACGACCTGCAAGAGGCGTGGGCTAAGCTCAATCACTCTTTCTTCTACAATATAAATATCTACAAATCATTGCAAGACCATGATTTGAAGATCAATCAAAAGAAGAAAGAAGAATTAATTGAAGAGGTTAAAGCCCTTGGATCTGTCGAGCTGATTTCTGATCTAGAAATGTTGGTGAAAAAATTCCAACGTGAATGGATGAATGTAGGTCCATCTCCAAGAGAAACCTACAAAGAACTCGGCGATACATTCTTCGGAATTCTGCGTGAATCTCAAAACAGAATTCAAGCACATTATGATGTTATTCATGCTAATAGCGAGGAAAACTTAGCAAAGAAAAAAGCATTGGTGGAGAAAATGAAGGAAATCCTTCAAATGGAAATCACCAATAGCGCTACTTGGAACCGTTGGACTGAAGAAGTCATTAAACTTCAAGAAGAATGGCGCACGATCGGTTGGGCGAAGAAAAAAGACAACGAGGAAGTGTGGCAAGAATTCAGAGGTCTTTGTGATTTGTTCTTCAGCAAGCGCAAAGAGCAATATGAAGTAAAGCGCAATTCTTTCAAAGAACATAAAGACAAAAAAGAAGCACTTATTGCAAAAGCAAAAGAACTTCAGGATAGCGCCGATTGGAAAGCTACGACTGAAAGTTTGAAAAAATTACAGGAACAGTGGAAGTCTATTGGCAGCGCTGATCCGCGTGATGAGCAAAAGCTATGGCAGCGCTTCCGCTCCGCATGTGACATTTTCTTCCAAAAGAAAAAAGAGCATTTCGGGGAAATGGTGAATCAACAAGAAGAAAACCTTCGACTGAAGACTGCCCTTCTTGAAGAAATCGAATCCACAGAATTGACAGGCAACAAGTCGGAAGACTTGAGTTTCTTAAAAACATTCAGCGAGCGCTGGCATGCAGTAGGTTTTGTTCCGAAGGATCACATTAAAAATGTGATGGATCGATACAATGCAGCTTTGGACAATAAATACGGCCAAATCAATGCAGAGCGCGAACAACGTGAAATGAGCGCCTTCCGATCTAGAGTAGATAATATCAAATCTTCTGGAGGTGGTGATCAAGGTGTTAGAAGAGAAAAAATGGTATTGAAAGACAAGCTCGACAAGCTTTTCCTTCAAATCAAACAATATGAAAACAACATGGGATTCTTCACTGGTAAGGGTGCTGAAGCCATGAGAAAAGAAATTGAGAAAAAAATCAAGACTACCGAAAGAGAAATTGAAGATCTCAAGAAAAAGATGGAATTGCTAGAGCAATAAGCTTTTCAGAAAGAGAAAGGGCCCTTTCGGCTTGGAAAACCAAGTTGAAAGGGCTTTTTTCTTTCCTAAATATTATTTTAACAGTAGGGTTATGTTTATTTAATGAGTATTTTCGACACACCTTAAATTAATCATTCGGATGAAAAGAATTTACTCAATTATTGGAACAGTCCTAATTGCTGCAGTTGCAAACGCACAAGGCGGACTAAGACCAGCTGATCAATTTGAAATCAGCGTGTCAAATCAAAGAGGTGCTGAAGCACTTAGCGCAAATCGCGGTGGGTCAGTAGATTTCTTCTGCGAAGACTTCGCAAACGGTCTAGCTGGAAACAACAGTGTTGGTGCTTGGACAACAGGCGGAAACAACGGAAGTGTTTGGGCACTTGCTACTGCCAACAGCCCTGCTGGATTCTATTCAAGCTCACTTAACGCTATGGCATCTCCAACAGCTGCAAACGGTTGGATGATTTTCGATGCTGACTTAGCTCAAGGTGGTCAGATTACTGCTGCTAACCCAGCTGAAGTAATGTCTGGTTACATCCAAACTCCGGTTTTGGATATGTCATCTTTAGAAAACGTGAAAGTTGATTTCAATCAATATTTCCGTTACTGCTGCGCGCAGCTTTCTCCACTTTCTGTTCAAGTATCGAACGACGGTGGTGCTACGTTCACAGAATTTGGTGCAACTGGTATTCTTATCACTTCTGCTAACCAACTTTCTGCTAACCCATTGAATACTATCATCGATGTATCTTGTGTTGCTGCATTGCAATCTGAAGTAGTAATTCGTTGGTCATACAATGCGGATTTCGCAGATGGATATAGCCACTATTTCTGGGGTCTAGATGATATCTGTATCTATGAAACAGCTGTTGAAAATGACCTTGAAATCACTCAAGTAACAAACGGTGACATCTTGAACCTTTGGGAATACAAGGTGACTCCTTTGGACCAAGCAATCACTGAAGCTGATGGCGGTATGGTTGCAGGTGTTATCTGGAGAAACAACGGTCGTCAAGATCAAACAAACTGTAACATCGTTATTGAAATCTTAGATGAGGCTGGAACAACAGTTCTAAACACTACGAACGTTCCTACGTTTGATATGCCAGCTCCAGCAAACGAAATCATTTGTCCAGCACCTGTGCTTGATACGATTTTTGTTCAAACTGGTTGGGTTCCATCTGACAACGGAATTTACCAAGTTCGTGCAACACTTACTAGCGACCAAACAGATGATCTTCCAGACAACAACGTACGTACACGTGTTATCGAATACACATCGGACGAATATGGTCACAATGATGTAGCATTGACTACTGGTGAGCTTCGTGGACGTGCAAGTGCAGACAACCCAGATCTATTCGTTCCTTTCGGAGTAGGTAACATCTACACCTTCCCTAATGCTGGTAGCACTGCTTATGGTCTAACTGTAGAATTCGGTCCTAATACAACAGGAGCGACTCAAACAGCTCAAGGAGCAAACTTCCTTGCTGCACTTTACTCAGATCAAAGTACTACAACTGCTCAGGTATATGAACTAGTAGAATTCGGATACCACATGGTTCAACCACAGTGGATAGACGCTGGTCCAATCTACTTCCCTTTCGACAACTCAGCTGAATGTATCGTTGATGAAGTTTACCTTTGCTCTGTTGAAACAGAAGAAGAAACTGTTGAAGAATTGACAGTAACTGCTGAACCAAACAGTGACAACGATAACTCAACTGCACGTAAGGATTTTAACTCAAACCAAGTTTTGACATGGTTCTTCCGTAACAGCTACTCACCATCTGTTCGCTTGATTCTTTCTGAGCGCACTATTGGTGTTAATGAAACTGCAGTTACAAACTTGTCTGGTCTTCAATTATTCCCTAACCCAGCGGTAGATAACACTCGTATTCAATTCAATTTGAATGAAGCGTCTAACGTTGCTTACGAAGTGCGTGATATCAATGGTAAATTGATCATGTGGGATAACATCGGCAAGCATGCTGCTGGATCAAACAGCTTTAACCTAAACGTATCTGAACTACCAGCTGGTAACTATGTTATCGGTGTAGTAACAGGCGGTAAGAATATTACTCACGAGAAATTGATGATCGTTAGATAATTCAATTTTTCTCAAAGAGATTAAAAACTCTCTCACTTCGGTGAGAGAGTTTTTTTTTATACCTACTCCATTGTGGCACGCTTAAAACTACATTTGCACGGTTAATTTGACGCACATTGAAGATTCACACTGATTTTTCTAGTTTTAATAATGGCAAACGAAGTGTTGTAACCATCGGCACATTTGATGGTGTTCATCTTGGGCACAAGGCCATTATTAATCGATTAAAAGAAAGTGCTGAGGCAGTTAATGGTTCTTCAGTGATCCTCACTTTTTACCCCCATCCCAGAATGGTTCTTTACCCCGATGATCATGGGTTAAAGCTATTGAACACCCCGGAGGAAAAAGCTGCGCTCCTAGAACAGGCCGGAGTAGATCACCTTATGATCTACCCTTTTTCTACTGATTTTTCTAGAATTTCTGCTTACGACTATGTGCGCAATCTCCTAGTAACAGGCTTGAATGCACAAAAAGTAATTGTTGGATATGATCATCGTTTTGGCCGCAACCGAGAAGGTGATTTCAAAACACTTTCGGAATGGGCCGAGCTATTCGATTTTGAAGTGGAGGAAATTCCAGTTCAGGAAATAGATGATGTGAATGTGAGTTCTACAAAGATCCGACAGTGCCTGGCCTCTGGTGATCTTGAAACGGCGAACTCTTATTTGGGATATCGCTATAGTATTTCTGGAAAGGTTATTCACGGTGCCAAGAAAGGTTCAACCATCGGCTTCCCGACTGCAAATATTTCTGTTGATTATGCGTACAAATTAATCCCGGCTAATGGTGTCTATGCAATCTATGCAGATGTTAATGCGTCTAGGTATAAAGGAGTAATGAATATTGGCCATCGCCCCACGGTTGAGCAGACTTCACAGCTTCACCTCGAAGCGCACCTTTTTGATTTTAATGAGGATATTTATGATCAAAATATCCGCGTAGAACTTGTAAGCAGAATCAGAGAAGAGAAAAAATTTGGCTCGATTGATGAACTAAAATATCAAATCTTCGTTGACGTAGCTTCAGCTAAAAGCATTTTATCATGAAATGGATTGTCTTTATTTTTCTTGGACTAATAAGCGTAGCCTCTAGTGGCCAGCTTTTGTCTTTGGAAGCCCTTGACACCACCAAAGTATTTAGATCTATAGAAAGCGCTCTAATCAATCCAAATGAGGTTTATCGATTGGATCTTTCAAAACAAAAACTAGAAGAGTTTCCGAAAGAAGTTTTTGAATTCAAAAATTTGCAAGAACTCAATTTGTCAAAGAATAAAATTCAAGTCATCCCAGATGAGATCATCAAATTAAAAAATCTCCAAAGGATCAATTTTTCAAAGAATAAAATTTCTGAAATACCTGAAGCAATGTTGGTACTATCCAATATGAAATCGGTCGATCTAAGTGATAATTTTTTAGATAGAATTCCTGAAAACATCAATCAGTTAAAGTCATTAAAAATCTTGATTCTTTGGGACAACCCAATCTCTGTGTACCCTAATTCTCTGGGGCTTTTAGAAGAGTTGGAAATTCTAGATTTACTAAATAACCAAATGAATTCAGACACTCAGACAAGGCTGAATAACATTCTTCCTCAGACAAGAATTATTATGTCTCCTCCCTGTCGATGTCAGGATGGTGAGTAGATGAAAAATCCTTTCCTCCGATTACAATTACAAACTCTCCTCGAGGCTCGTTCTTCTTGAAATGAGCAAGCACTTCTTCCGCTGTGCCACGAACAGTCTCTTCGAATTTCTTCGAAATTTCGCGTGAAACCGACACTTCTCTTTGTGGTCCACAGAATGTCACCAGTGATTCCAAAGCCTTCACCAATCGATGCGGCGATTCATAGAGCACCGTTGTTTTCTCTTCTTGGGCGATTGCTTTAAATCGCGTTTCTCTTCCCTTTTTATGAGGTAAAAATCCTTCGTAGACAAATTTTTCGCATGGAATGCCGCTCTGGACAAGGGCTGGAACGAAAGCCGTTGGTCCGGGTAGCGTAAAAACTTCAATGCCCTGTTTGATACACTCTCTAACTAATAGGTATCCCGGATCAGAAATGGCCGGGGTTCCAGCATCTGAGACAAGAGCAACGGATTGCGTATGGCGGATTTTCTCGACCAACGACTTCACCACTTGATGCTCATTATTGAGGTGGTAGCTCACGAGCTGATTATCGATGCTAAAATGTTGGAAGAGCTTTCTCGTCTCTCTTGTGTCCTCCGCCAATACAAAATCAGCTTCTTTGAGCAAACGAATAGCTCTAAGAGTAATATCTTCTAGATTGCCGATTGGCGTAGGGATAACATATAGTACTGCCACGGTTAGCCTTGGTGACGACGTTCGATAAGCTCAATGAAATCCTGTGTCACTTGCGACTCATTGTTCCAAACATATTTCGATTTTAGTTGCTCCAATTGGCGCAATGCCTCTTCACGCGAAGTATTGTTGAGACGATCAATCGCTACTTCATATTCTTGGTTGTTTCCCTTAAATAATTCTTTTGAGAATTGGAAACGTTGGTTCAAGGTGATTGCTCGCTTTAGATCAGGAATTGGAGTGTGTTCCATTTTCTGAGCAACAGTGCTAGTACTACCTACACTCTTGCTCAATCGATCATTCAATGATTCCTGAGGAGTGATGCTCTGCATTACTTGATTGATGCTCTGAGCAACATTAGCAGCAGGTTGAGCCATTTTAGGTTCTTCTGGAACCTCAATTGTAAACTCTATCTCGTGCTTAGCCGCAAGTTCATTGATTGTTGGCTCATATGCAGCAGGTTCTTGCTGTGCAGCAGGTTCTACGCTTTGAGCGGTAACCTCTTCAATAGCATCAATCAATGAAACCTGGTTGGGAGTTGCCGCTGAACTCAGTTTGAACGGGACAGAAAAATCTCCCTCATCTTCCTTTTTTACTTCGGCAGATTTTTTTACCTCCGTATCATAAGCCTTGTATTTCAATATCACCATACGCTCATAGAGCTCACGGCTATGATCGGTTAAACTATCGAGTTGTTCGATGGTAAGCTTGCCAATATTTAGCTCGTCCAATCCTTCTTGGAGTGCACTTACAAGCTCCTGTAGGCGTTTGAATTTTACTTGATCGTTCATGATGTGAAATTAGAAAATCCCTGAACGGTAAATCAAGGGTAGGTTAATGACTTATTAACCAAAGAAATCAACCAAAATTGTTAAGATAATATTGCTTCTCTAACCTTTTTAGGGAGGCTCTGAAAGACGAGCTCATAGCTGTGATCTATCAACTCTAAAATGAGTTTATCCGAAACAGAACCCTTTACATCCACTGTATTCCAGTGCTTCTTGCTCATGTGATATCCGGGGCGAATTCCATCATATTGCTCTCTTAATTCTTCTGCCCTTTCAGGATCACATTTAAGATTTATGCCCTCAAATTTATTGATGTCGCAAAGGGCAAACATTTTATCAGCCACCTTAAATACAAGGGTATTTTCATCAAACGGAAGATGCTCCGAAGTAGCTGGTTTGCTGAGGCAATATTCTCTGTAAAATTCGATATTCATGCTCAAATATCAATCATATGCAGCACATCTTGTATGCGTTTCTGAGCTTCCGCCGCACGCCCTTATTCCCAAAATAAATTCGTGAGTAGGACCTCCTTCAAACCTCATCTTTGAAAGTGTTAAATCATAAGCATAGGCTGCGGTGAGAAATCCAAGAAAGTCGATTTTTAGTAAAGCCGACATTCCTGAGCCAGAGCGCCCTCCAATACCGAAGGCCACTTTTTCGCGATAACTCAATATCGCCTGCGCCTCTAATGAAGCCTTTGATTGGGCAACATAATTTAATAGGAATGCTGGTTTGAATGCTAAATCATCTGTCATTTTAATAGACCTTCCGTAAGCAAGAGTCCAGTGATTTAAGAGTTCACCGTCATTGATACCTTCAACACTTGACTTATTCATTTGTCGCATCGAAACGCCGTAAAATCGGTCCTTGTTATAAAGCCACAAACCGAAATTTACCACCGGGAAAATAAAATCGCTGGCATTATTCTGAATAACAGGATCTATATCTTGTTGCTCCATGGTTATCTGCGAGAAATTGACCCGGTACTGCTTGAATCCAAGGCCTATACCCGAACTAAGCATGTATCCCTTTCTCATTCTCATGTGATATGCGTAATTCAGATTAAGTCCAGTATAGCTAAATGGTCCCGCTTTATCATTTTCAATGACAGCACCAATACCATGATAATTGAACTTCTTCTTGCCAAATCTTCCGTGTACACTCGCAAAACCAGTACTTGGCGCTCCCTCCAAACCAGTCCATTGTCTTCGAGCCCCCAACTTCAATTCCAAACATTCTGTATTTCCTGTCACCGCTGGATTATACTGAATGTAATTGTAAGTAAAATAGGAGAACTGTGGCAGCTGCTGCGAAAATGCTGACCAAATTATCATGCTCAATAGCATGGAAAGAACAATCTTTTTCATACTTATTTGAGAATTGATACTACTCCGGTTAATGGCTCAATTCGCACTGCCAACGAGTTGAGCTCGACTACATAATAATATGCCCCCATTGGTAATGACTTGCCTTTATTAGTGCCATCCCACGGTTGCGCATATCCTGTTGACTTAAATACTGGCTGTCCCCAGCGATCGTAAACTGTTACAACAGCAGATTCAAATCTTTCTATTCCTTGGATCACCCATGAGTCGTTAATAGCATCTCCATTTGGGGTAAGGCCAGTGTAAATAATGATTGGAGGGCCTACCGTCACCGTAGCTTCTCCAGACACTTCGCATGTTCCTACGGTCCCAGAAACAGTGTAGACAGTCGTTTCTTCAGGTGTACTTAATGGGTTTTGAATGAAGGCATCATCCAAGTAATCAGCGGGCGTCCATTGATAAGAATCCCCATTATAAGCTCCAAGCTGAGCTGAACCGCCGAGATAAATCACAAATGGCTCCACCGATGTTCCAATGTCCACCGCAGTTCCAGTAATAGAAATCGAAAACTCACATGGCCCATACTGAGAGAGGTGATCCGAGCCAACAATTACCAAATAATCGGTGTTCGATTGTAAATTATTAATCGTATGAGTATAGGAAGTTTCTGAACCCTCGCAACCGCTTGGATTGGTGTACAACAAAGGATTGCATGGATCAGCCCCAGCAGGTATTTCAACTAAAAGAGTGAAAATTTCATTTGGGCCTGTGAAGTCGTCACAATCACCTGGAGTCACAGTAATACTCACAAAACCATCACTCAAACTACCCGTGGTGAAAGTGGTGTAATATGTCATCTGCGAATTGAAGCAGCCATAACCCAATGGATTTACCACCAGCGAATCTTGAATTCCAGGGCTGTCAGCACACAGAATGTTGTCACTAACTTCTGAACACGATTGTCCATATCCTATGGACGACATGAGTAGTAGTAAGGCTATAATTAATTTCGTCTTCATTTATCCTTTTCGTGCGATACATCCTACGGAACCATCGCTTTTACGTTTCACAAATGTTGAAAAGAAGATGGGAATATTTCATCCACTCTATTTTCTTTTTAAACAAGCGGATGTGCAGCACTACAGGCAAAACGAAAAACGGCTGAGCAATGTTGCCTTACCTATTCAAACTCAATCAAAATGGTGTTCTTCTCTACCGCAACACCTTGATTAACGCCCACTCGCTTGACAGTCCCATCTATTGGACTTTTGATGACGTTTTCCATCTTCATTGCTTCTAGAATGATCAGGGCCTGATCCTTAGCTACAACAGCCCCAGCCTCAATCATGATATTGAGCACCATACCAGGCATAGGTGCCTTGATCTCGCGAACCTTCGCTTGGCCAGCACCTTCCATACCCAAGCTCTTCAAAAGATCATCTAAACGATCCTTTAGCTGAACGGTATGAAGATTATTATTCACGCGGATAATCATCTGCTTCTCGGCCTTCTTGATTTCCACGACTTCGACATTATAAGATTCGTTATTGTACAAAATATGGTAGCGACCATTTTCTTCCACCACATCCAATTGATAGTTCTCGCCATTTAGCTTACCTGTATAGCCAGAAGCATCTGGTTCTACGTCCCACTTTGATGAATTATTTACCGTTGCGTGATACATTGTCTTATAATTGTGACGCGAAGCTAAATATTTTTGGCGCTGTGTCGGGCATTTATATACACATACCTTTCTGCAAGCAAGCGTGTCACTATTGCGACTTTCATTTTTCAACCCAACTGACAAGGCGGACAGAAATGGTGGAGGCAATTTGTCTTGAGCTAAAATCAAGGCATTTAGAGAATGCCAGCCCATCTATTGAAACGATATACTTCGGTGGCGGCACACCTAGCTTGCTTTCTTCAAGTGAAATTTCTGTTATTATTGAAACGATTTACAAGCATTTCAATGTCGGAAATGACGCAGAAATCACATTAGAGGCCAATCCAGATGACCTCACTGCTGGTAAACTTAAAGAACTCCGAACTTCTCAAGTGAATCGATTGAGCATCGGGATTCAAAGTTTTCGAGACCAAGATTTGAAATTCATGAATCGTGCGCACAATGCACAAGAAGCGGACAGATGCGTAAAGACCGCACAAGACATCGGTTTTGAAAACATCACCATCGACCTGATCTATGCTATTCCTGGTTTAGAGAAGACCGATTGGATTAAAAACATCACAACTGCCCTTGGACTAAATGTTCCACATATCAGCAGTTATTGCATGACTATTGAGGAAAAAACAGTGTTCGGGAACAGGGAGAAAAAAGGCTTGCTCAAACCAACAGAAGATGATCATGCTCTTGAGCAATACATCTTACTATCATCGATGCTTAGGGAAAATGAATACTCGCATTATGAAGTATCGAATTTTGCCAAAAAAGGCTTTGAGTCAAAACACAACACGAGTTACTGGAGCGGCAAGCCCTATCTCGGTGTAGGACCATCCGCTCATAGTTTTGACGGCATCTCCACACGCAGATGGAACATTTCGAATAATGCGGTCTATCTAAAGAAAATATATGATAACGAAAAATATTTCGAATCAGAATTACTCAACTCTAGCGAACGATACAATGAAACCGTCATGACATCTTTGCGAACGGCAAAAGGCATCGACACTGATCAAGTAAAGGCCCTTTTCGGAATTGACATAAAGAAAGAATTTTCTCAAGAAATTTCAGAATATCAATCCGTTGGCTGGCTCTTATCTGAAGCGAAAGGAATTCGTTTGACAGAAGAAGGTTTCTTCCGAGGCGATACTATTGCTTCTGATTTTTTTAAAGTTGAAGAAAAATGAAAGTAGAACTAACGATAGCAAACACTGCATATAAAGCTGATCTAACAGCTCCGATTGATATTTCCATTCCATTATCTCCTGAAGGTCCACGCGCATGGTATGTTGACCGAATGATCATTCGGCCAGTACAAGGTGAGGGCTTTATTGGTGATGTATCTCAAGGAGGATCTGTTAATTTTCGAGATATACACTTTAATCCTCACGGCCATGGAACTCATACGGAATCGTATGAACACGTAGCTGCAGTATCACGGCCTGTGGGAACACTGTTATCAAAATATTTCTTTACATCGCAGGTAGTTACTATCACTCCGATTTCAAGTGATGGGGATCATGTAATCACTGCACAACAACTGAAGAGCTTGACCATAGATGCAGTGGAGGCTTTAGTAGTAAGAACACAACCCAATCTTTTAGAAAAAAAATCTAAGAATTATTCTGATAGCAACTTCCCCTACTTCGAAGCTGATGCGCTAGAATACCTTGCTGAAAGGAATATTCAGCATCTGCTCGTGGATCTCCCATCAGTGGATCGTGAACACGACGAGGGAAAGCTTGCTGCACACAAAGCATTTTGGAAAAATGGCGACCTCTCGAGAGAGCAATGCACCATTACGGAGTTCATATTTGTTCCTGACGAAATACAGGATGGACTTTATTTATTGGAACTTCAATTTCCTGCATTTGTAAATGACGCCTCGCCCAGTCGTCCTGTCCTCTATCAATTATTTGAATCCCGCTGATTCGGGACAAGGAAACATTGCTACATCCTGCGACGGGAAAAAGCACGAACCCGTTGCTAGCAGTTGTTTGAACACTTCAGACAGTTCGAGTTCACGTCCTTTCTTTACATATAAAATCAAAGTGACAGTGCTATTTAGTACCACGGCATAATCGTCCAGCAACCCTTGTTGTTTTAGCTCCTTGCAATAGGCCTCAGCTACCGAACGATCATTCGGTGTATCCTTGACATACATATATCCTGAATTCATCAGTGGTACTTCATAGCGCCTAGGATCGACGAGTCTGACAATAGGAAAAGAATCCAGCTTAATTTTTTTTCTAAAAGTTGTTTGACCTTTCAAAGTCTCATGTTTAAAATAATATACCATGGGACTGTCTTCACCTTCTTCTTTGATGCTGTGACACAACATTTTTTTTCGAAGAAAAACCGCATCTTGTCCGATGGTAAGGTCTTGCATTTTGGAATCTTCTCTTCCATCAGAGTAAACCATTGTTTGAAATTCTCCATCTCGAATTCCAACTGGATTAGAAAAATAGACACACGCACCATTCTTTATTCTAAATGGAAAACTGCCTTGCAAATAAAGGCTATCATCTAAAGGCTCAAATCCCGGTAGTGTCCCTTGAAAACGAAAACGCTTGTAAACTGAATATTTCCAGTCCTTTTTTTCTGCAGACCTGAATACTCCTGGTCCATAACTTCCTAATGGAAATACGTCGCTCCACACCATTTTTACCCCATTCACTGTAAAGTTTAGGCTGTCCGAATCAACATCCTTCGGCAATTCCCATTTTACATATAGCACAGAATCTAAAATACCTATTTGACTTTGGGCTCCGAAACAGCAAAGGCTAAAAAGAAGAGCTAGTACTTTCATATGGCGCAATTTACTTGGATTACAGTTAACATAGATATTGTTTCATTTTTCATCGCTAAATTTGTACCATCTTGTCAGACATACTCCTATTCATACCGCCACTCACGCAGCTCAATACTCCGTATCCAGCTACTGCCTATTTAAAGGGCTTTTTGGATTCGCAGCAAGTGCCGTGCAGACAAGCGGATATCGGGTTGGACATGGTACTTCGTGTTTTCAATCATCCAGGTCTAGTGAATCTTTTTGATGAAATCGAGAAACGAGATTTCAAATTGTCACCACCGCTTCAGCAGATGGTGTTTCATCGCAAAGCCTACGAGGAAACCATAGACTCTGTGATCTCCTTTCTTCAAAACGCGAACTACACTTTAGGTTATCGCATCGCCAACCGACAATATCTTCCAGAAAGCACTCGATTCAGGCATTTAAAGGACCTTGAATGGTTTTTTGGAAATATCGGCACGCATGATAAAGCTCGCTACATCTGTACGATGTATTTGGAGGATTTGAGCGATTTGATTCAAGCCACCGTTGGTCCACACTTTGGCTTTTCGAAATATGCAGAGCGTATTGCGCGTACAGCTGTATCGTTTGACCCTATCGAAGAGGCATTGCTGGCGCCTTTGAACTATTTAGATGAAATTCTTATTTCCTCTGCTGCTAAATATTTCGAAGAAAAAATACCAGCGATGGTAGGCTTCACAGTTCCGTTTGGAGGAAACCTCTACGGGGCTTTAAAAGTTGGACAATGGATTAAGGCCAACTACCCTGAGGTAAAAATCGTTCTTGGTGGAGGTTATGCCAATACTGAGTTGCGCGATTTAACAGACCCAAAAGTATTTGACTACGTTGACTTTATAACATTAGATGACGGTGAAGGCCCGATTCTCAATCTATACAAAAACATCCACACCAATAATCCTAATCCTCAATACAAGCGAACGTTCGTTCGGTTAGATGGAAAAGTTGTTTTGGTGAATGATCTAAAAGGTGGCGACTTCGGTCATGCGCAATTACCTGCACCGAGTTACAGAGGACTTCGATTGAATGAATACCTTTCGATGTTTGATGTTCCAAATCCTATGCATCGTTTGTGGAATGATGGCCGTTGGAACAAGCTTACCATTGCTCATGGTTGCTATTGGAAGCGTTGTAGCTTCTGTGATATTTCACTCGACTATATTGGCAGATATGAAAATAGCACAGCTGTCCATTTAGTCGATCAAATGGAACAGCTTATTGCAGAAACGGGTGAAACAGGTTTTCACTTTGTAGATGAAGCAGCTCCGCCGCTTGCATTGCGCGACTTGGCATTAGAAATACTTAAGCGAGGACTACAAGTAAGCTGGTGGACAAATATTCGATTCGAAAAAACATTCACTGAAGATCTATGTAAGCTATTAGCCGCTTCAGGATGTATCGCTGTTACAGGTGGATTAGAAGTAGCGAGTCAAAGACTTCTTGATCTCATGGAAAAAGGAATTACCATTGAGCAAGTGGCCCGAGTGTGTAAAGGTTTTAGAGATGCGGGAATTTTAGTTCATGCTTACTTGATGTATGGCTTCCCTACTGAGACAGAGCAAGAGACTATTGATTCATTAGAAATTGTCCGACAACTTTTTGAAAACAATTTATTGCAATCCGCCTTCTGGCATCAATTTGCAATGACAGTGCATAGCCCTGTTGGATTGAATCCTGAGAAATACAAAGTCATACGCACTGGTCCTGAATTCAAGGGATTCGCCAACAACGATCTTTATCATGAAGATCCTACAGGTGCAGATCATGAAAAGTACTCCGCGGGATTGAAGAAAGCACTTTACAACTATATGCACGGAAATGGAATGGATTTTCCGTTTAGTAAATTCTTCGATTTCAAAACACCGCCGACAACCGTTCCAAATAAATTGATTGCTAAGCATATCAAGAAGCCACTGCCAGACTCCTTCTCTACCCCAGGGTATTATGTGATGTGGTATCGGGTAAGTATGCGACTTGAAAATGCGAAACAAAATAATGTCGACGTCATTTTCCAAAAACCAAAAGGAAGCGCCCGAATGACGCTTCCCTCTGTAGTAGCTGATTACCTCGTTAACAATAAAGATCGTTTTCCTCTCGGAAACCCCGAGCCTATTGCGCTTTCAGAATTAGCTGATGCTCTTTCGCAACTCACATCTTTACCACTGGATGAAATGATCCGTCAAGAATGGTGGTTGAATCTTCGCAAGGATGTGTTGTGGGTACTGAAGAAATAAGCTGAATTACAATTTTCCATTTTCCAATTTCTTCATTTTTCTTATTTGCTTCTTTGTCATTCCAGCATATCGTTGATTCTGTTTATTCAACACCTTATTCTCCTCCGACATCTTATACTGTTCATCAGTCATGATGCTGTATCCCACTTGTAGCGTATAGAAAAACTGGATGCATGGCTCCGCTACGTCTGAGTTTAATACTTTATCAAATTGATTGTAAGGCATACGATCATAGAAAATCGTTTTGTTTTTTTCCGAAGTTTGAATCGTAAACTCTCGATTCAACCTATCTAGCTGGGCGGTTCTTTGTGCTTTATCAAGATTAGCATCCAGGTCCGCTGTAATCATGGATACCATGTAAGGCGAGGCACCAGAGTGAAACGCAGTGTATGACTTGTATCGTTCCATAGGATAAGAAACATTGAATCCATCAGCAACATTATATGATACAAGGTGAAATTGAAGTTGGCTATAGGTTTCCTTTTTCGTCTCAATCACAGATAGAGCAGCCTTTCTGAGTTCCTCATAATAAGTTTGAGCACCATCAATGTTGTATTCCACTTTCACCATATCATAGACATTAGCATAAGCCATTTCTGAAATGATTTTATCGAGCAAATCATGCTTTTTAAATAGAACGTGAATATTCTTTTTCATTTCGAAACCAGTAGGGATTTCTGTTGACGTAGTGCTAAATTTTTTACGCTCGATGCGATACTCATATGTTGGCACTACAGATACCGCATCCACATGAATGTCTGCGTCAGAAACACCAAGCTGTGCTAGCCCCATTCGGATGTGTCGAAGACGCAGCCCCATAATAGAGTCCACTTCAAATGCATCTGCACCTGATTGTGTCATAGCAAAGATTACAGTGTATGATGAAGCCTTTACATTCATCATCACCTCTGCTTTTAAATTAACAGTAGAGCCATTGCTAGTATTGACTAAAATTGGAACCTTGTCAGCTGATACAGATGATGTATTGTATAGATAATTGCCAGCTGACTGGGCCATTGAAGCTAGTTGAAGACCGATAAGGACTACCGCTAGAAATAACGTTCTAAAAATTTTCATGGTTTTGATTATTTGATTTGAGAGGTCTTACCGACCAGATCCTCAAACGTTCAAATCAATCCATTAATTTTTAAAAAAAAGCAATGTAGGCTTTTTGTCTTGTCCTTCATTCGTAATCCACATATCACCATTCTCAAGAATAGTAATGCCTTCCGCCTTATTGAAAGTCTTCGGATCAAGGACCTTTATATCCTTTAGTGCTCCGTCATATGAGCACACGAAGAGCATGTGATCTGTGGCACTCAATATATATAACTCCTTTGTTATTGGATGAATAGCAATAGCACTGATTTGGAACTTTAGCACATCCATCATTTCCTTATTCTTAGGATGCTCACGTTGAGGAAGAGTAATATTCATTTCTCGAGCGAAAGCTTTTACACTCTCCACATCAAATTCAAAAACAGGTTTTTCAGATAGCTCATTCGTGTTAAGATCAAAAGCATATATGGCCCTTAAATTTTTGAATTCCTTTCCTTTGCCAATTTTACTTTTACATCCAATCAAAATTCTATTCCCAGCTTTATCATAGCATAGACCTTCATTGTTGGTCGCTGGAATAGGCGTTGAATATGAAGTAATATCTTTTTCTCTATTTTCAAAATTTTTCCATTCGAATAAGACCCCGTCGCTTTGTAGCATATAAAGTGAAGTTCCCACTTTTGCGATTCCTTCAAAATCTCCCGGACCGCTGAACTCCATCTGATCAATAATTTCAGCTTTATGAAGATCAAGAAAGAAAACAACCCCTTGCTCATCCTGAATGCATGCAGCCACATTTGAGTCTAGTGCAACCAAACCGGATATTTCGTGTAAGATATCTGGCAGCACCAGTATTTTCTGCGGTGTATTAAAATCGAAAACTGATGCTCTCTCCTTTGGAATTTCTCCTCCTGTTGAGCAACTCGCAAGTATTATTACAAAACCAACGATGTACTTCATTTTTTGTAAAATAAATCATACGACTCCTCAATGAAATCCCAGCCGTATTCCGAAAGGTTTGCCTCAGTGCCTAAAATGATAAAAACATCATGATTTTCTATTTCCTCTGATAAAATTAAATCAGAATGTTTCTGAAACCCACGGGATGTTGCAGGATAAATATCATGATAATAATACCAAAACTGATTCTCTCCAAAAGCATTCGTAAACCCTTTGGTATAAATCACCCAATAAAAACTATCTGAAATGGAAACCATACGAGGAAGGTCCTTTCCTTCCTTTGGCTCCCAGTTTACCGTTGGAATCGCAGTCGTATCGCTGCATAAAGACTCGAATAAATTCATTGAACTCCCTATATCAAAATCGGTATCCTGTGACCTATCTCTTTTCAATTCTGAGATAGAGAAATTAGGCATGTCTATATTTCGAATATGTTCTATGTAGCGAATTAGAGAATCTTGAACTAAGTGTCCGCTATAAATACTCCAGTGAATTCCATACTTCGGGTAAAGCGAGTGAACGGCACTATTTTTTTGTTCTAAAAACCATGATTGGAAATCTATAAAATTCAGATGCCAAAGTTCAGCGTACTTTTTATGTTCAGCATAATTCGTTTTTCCCACCTTTGACTTCAACTGGTCTGGCAGATAATCACTATAAAAGGACGCCTTGCCTGGAGCAAAAACCAAGATTAAATTCTTTCCAAGTTTATTTAGAGTGTCCGAAACCATTCTTGCCTTTTCCATTCTTTGAAAGACCAAAGAATCGCCGATATAATCCTTACCACGATAGGCCTTGATATAATCTTCTTCAAATAGATAATCTTCCTTACCTACAATTACTCCATTCACATGCGATGTGTGAAAAACACTCCATCCAATCTGATGATCAAACCTTACAAATGAACTTCGAAATCCAAAAGTATTCGTCAATTCTACTTCCTTCTTATCTTGATATTCTGCAGACCACCACTTTTCCCATGAAAATGTCACCTTATCAAATGGCGGAGAATATCCTTTCAATGGCTCTTCTTGTATTATAGGAAAATAATCTTGATAGAAGATAACTCCGAAACCCAATAAAATCGAGCAAAGGAGGGCAATATGTAGTGCACGCTTCATCAAAATCTGAAGTAGATAAATGAATTATAACCCAATGAGGCGATGGATGCCACGCATAAAGCAAGGAATATCATCGCTAGCATCGTTGCAGTGATATACCCTAAAGAAGAATAGGATTCTGTAAGTACTTTCTTTTGAAAACGTTGTGACCATTTCATTAGTCCAAAGAATGAGAAAAAGCCTGCGATAATGAAATAGAAGACATACTCTGGGTTTAAATAAAAAACATCCTTCACATTCCAACTAAATAATCTCGAGATAAAATAAGTTGCGTCTGAAAACGACTCTATTCGAAAGAATACCCATCCTATAGCAATTACTATAAAGTTGTACAATACCGAACAAACATTCGGTATTCGTTCGAGATACTTTCCTAAAAACATTCTTTCAATCACCAGAAAAAACCCATGATATGCTCCCCAGAAGAGAAAGTTCCAAGATGCTCCATGCCAGAAGCCTGAGAGTAGGAAGACGAGCCATAAATTGAAATAGAGCCTGACTTTTGAGTCAACGCGATTTCCTCCTAATGGGATATATAGATAATTTCTCATCCAATTTCCGAGAGAAATGTGCCATCGTCTCCAGAATTCGGTGACACTGCGAGCAATATATGGGTTGTCGAAATTCTCTGGTAATCTGAATCCCATCATACGAGCTAGTCCTAGAGCCATATCACTATATCCAGAAAAGTCAAAGTAGATCTGAAATGTATAGGCCAAGATTCCAATCCAGGCTGTTGGGGTAGTCCAATCTTCGTGAGGCAATGCGAAAATTTGGTCAGCCACAAATCCCATGTGGTTTGCAATCAAAACCTTCTTAGCAAGACCTATTGTAAAACGATAAAAACCAAGGAGACGATTTTCGTTTGTCTCATGCTTTTCTCTGTCATTGATCTGATCTGCCATATCATGATAGCGCACAATTGGACCCGCCACCAATTTTGGAAAGAAAATAATATAGAGGAGGTAGTCCGTAAAGACAGTGAGCGGCTTGTGCACTCTTCGATAAACATCGACTACGTAAGTGATCGTTTCGAAAGTGTAAAATGAGATACCTATCGGCAGCGCTAATTTCACCCACTCCGTGCGTTCATAACCCCAAAGTGCTAGTGCCGATTGAATGTTTTCTATGAAAAAATTAGAATACTTGAAATAAAAAAGTAGTCCCAAATTCACCCCCACAGACCCTATTAGCAGCCACTTCCGGACCTTTATGGAATCTGAAGAATCCATCTTTCTTACAATAAAAAAATCAAGAAGTGTGGTGAAAAGAATGACAAAAATAAATTTCGGCGCACCCCAGCTATAGAAGAATATACTTCCCAAAACTATGATGATATTTCTCCATTTTTTGGGTGAAAGAAAATAGACCGTAAAGAACAGTGGAAGAAAATAAAGTATAAAAACTATACTACTAAAGACCATATTTCATGGTTTCGGTGCTTATATGCTTCTCGGAAAATCGAGGTAAAACGACGCTCCTTTCCCTTCTTTGCTCCAAAAAAACACTCTACCTCCGCATTGAATCATTATGCTTTTTACCATGGCTAAACCAAGTCCTGTACCTGTGCTCTTTGTTGTAAAATTCGGGACAAATATTTTTGATTTTCCTTCTTCGCTAATACCGACACCCTTATCATTTACCCTAATAATGATTCGGTTTTTCCAAGCACGTACCGACACCATCACACATGGTTTTGAATCGAGCTTTGACGCTTGAATTGCATTCGTTACGAGGTTGATGAGCACTCGCATCAACTGCTCCCTGTCTGCAGTCACCATTGGGTTTTCTATCGATCCAATTCTTAACTGAAAATCATACTGCTCCTGATTATCAAACATTTCGAGTGTGCTTTTTGTAAGTTCTACAATATCCAATTCCTGCAAATTAGGTTTCGGCATTTTGGCAAAATTCGAAAACTCATTTGCGATATGGCTCAGCGCATCAATTTGCTGTGTCATGCTATCAACGTAGACTTTCAGCTTTTGATCAAACTCAGGTGCTTTATCATTCCAAGAGCGCTGCAATTGCTGAACGCGCAGTTTCATCGGAGTCAATGGATTCTTGATTTCATGCGCCACTTGTTTCGCCATTTCGCGCCAAGCACTTTCTCGTTCCTCTTGAGCGAGAAGAGTTGCTGATTTCTCTAGCTCTCTCACCATTCGATTGTATTGTTCTACCAACGCACCAATCTCATCATTACTTTCCCATGTCAGCACATCGTTCTTTCCACCGAGCTGCACATTCTTCATTCGTTGACCTACTTCCTGCAGCGAACTTGTGATATAGGTGCTCAATAGGTAAGCCACAAATGAAGCCATCAAAAAAAGTAGTATATAACTCTGTACTAAGTCTTCAAGGAAGACAAAGACGTCATTCCCTTCCATCTTCGTGTTCTCATAAACGACCGATGTCACAGCAATCGGTTTCTGATCTTGATCTTTGAAATGCCAATAGGCATATGAATATTGCTGGTCACCTACCATTTTTGAAGTCACCGCTCGCTGATTACCAGTAATAAGCTGTTTGAG
>JAIXWP010000004.1 GCA_027491215.1 Flavobacteriales bacterium
GTATACTTTCTGAATGAGATTATTATATTTCCAGATTACCTCATCAGGTCTAACAGCTTTTTCATTATTTTCTGATACCATCTTAACTTTTTTCAGGGACATTTAAGTAATCATTGGTAAAGATAAGTAATGCTTCACAAACACCTAGAAACAGTCGTAAACTCGATAATAAATCATCGACTTATTCTTGTCTCCTCAACAGACGAGAAAAATGCACCCCACACAAGACACAGGCACATTTACAACAGTTTCCGGCATGGTCGGGGGTGTGGTGAAGGCCATCACGGTGAAGCCAGTACTAATGGCTATCAGTTTCGGAACACTTTCTAATGTTATGTTCTACGCTGCTGCTTCGGCAACGGTAGGATATTTTGTCAAGCTCGGCCTTGATCGCTTGTCTTCTAAGTTCAAGTCGAAAAGTAACGATCAAAACTCTCCTAAAGTAGATGAATAAGCTTTTGGGCATAGGATTGATCGGTGCTGGCGCATTTGGTCTCATTCAACTTCTTCGCATGAAGAATGTGAGTGATTCCATTTCAACACGCCTTGTGAATCCTCGTATCCATAAAGTAAGTCTAACGGGGATGTCATTTAGAACGGAAGTATCCATAAATAACCCGACTCGCGATAGTATTACTATCACCAAGCCTGTAGTAACACTCACTACCAACGGTAAGCTCTTAACGCAGTCCGCATCAGAAAACAAAACAATCACCATAGAGCCCCTCAACGTCTCTCAGATAGACACCATTGAGCTGACTCTCGGTTGGACGGTCATCGGCACGTTCGTAGTTGGCATTTTGAAAAAGATACCGGAGATCATTGCAGCGCACAAATCGGGTAAACAAACCAATTTGCTTCAAGTGTTGGGTATTCCGATGGAAATGACATTTTCCACCTATGCTAACGGAATTTTCTATCAATCCAAACCTGAAAAAATTCTGTAATGGAAAGTACCCGTAGCATAACAAATCAGGTTGAGATCACCTCAGGACCTCGCCCTATTCGTAGCGGTTTGGAGTACGATAAGTATTTTCCAAAACCGGATGAGCGTGATCGCATCATCATCAAAGATGGTGAGGTGCAAGATACTGTTGATCTCATGGAGAAAGTAGTACACAAGTATCTTGTAGATACATCGCGCATTGCTCCATTGCTCAAAGGAAACTCTACAGGAGATACTTGCCGTAAGATTTGGGATTTCATCTACCAAAATATCCAATACAAGTTGGATAAAAAGGGATTGGAGCAGCTTCGTAGACCAGCGCGTTCATGGTCGGAAAGAAAGACTGGAGTAGACTGTGATTGCATGAGCATTTTCGCATCAAGTGTGCTCACCAATCTGAAAGTTCCCCACAGCTTTCGCATCACTAAATATTCAGCCGATCACTGGCAGCATGTGTATGTGATCGTGCCTGATGGCAAAGGAAAGCATTACACGATTGATGCAGTTGTTTCTCAGTTTGATTATGAGAAGCCTTATTCAGAAAAAATGGATTACCCTATGAGTTTAAATGGAATCAACGTAGCGGTTCTTAGCGGAACAGGCAGCGATCTCGAAAATGCAGTGCTCGCTCCCGGACTAACAGGACCAGACCTAGGTGCTACGCCTAACAAAAAAGCAGAGCTGAATAAGCTCTATCAACATCTCGTTGATACACGCAATAGCATTCGCAAGAATCCTCGTATGGTTTCATCCATAGATGATCCTCAGGCTTTGCTAAAAATGCTTGATTACGCGATCCAATATTGGAATACAGATAAACGCGATTATGCTCTTTCCATTCTCGAAAAAAACGAGGAGCAACTCAATCAGCGAAATGGCTTTTCGGGCCTGGGCGACGATGTGTTCGATTCTGACGAATTCGTTCTCAGTGGTCCGGGCAAGAAAGGCTTTTTCAAAGGAGTAAAAGCTGCTGTAAAGGATGTTGGAAAAGGAATCAAGAAGGCTGCAAAAGCAGTTGTTCGCTTTAATCCTTTGTCCATAGCTGGGCGCGGAGGGTTTCTAGTGGCCATGAAGCTTAACCTTCATAAAATGGCCTCAAAACTAAAATGGGGCTATGCATCAAAAGAGCAAGCAGCTGCTAAGGGAGTAAGTGAAGCCGAATGGAACAAGAGCAAGGATGCTTTAGAAAAGGTTGAAAGACTTTTTGCAGATAAACTCCAAGGAAAGCGTGAAGCATTGAAGAACGCGATTCTAAAAGGCAAGGCTGGTAATCTCAACGGTGTAGTTGAGTCAGGATTCAACGGCCTCGGTGATCCAGCTACAGCAGCGACAATTGCAGCAGCAGCTCCTATCATCATCGCGACGGTTGATATTCTCAAAAAGTCTGGTCTTATCGGTGCGAATGAGAAAATTGATCCAGAGGCACTAGCAGCCGAGTTGAGCAACGACCCTGCTGCTATGGAGGCAATGAAGGAGCTAGAAAATTCAAGTTCCGATCAAGGCGGGAGTTCAGAGTCACCTTCAGGAGGTGGAAGTGAACCGCAAAAGCAAGGTGGAATTGTCGGATTTGTTAAAGCAAATCCGGTCCCTTCGGTCATAGGTGGCGGACTGCTCGCTTTTGGGATTTATAAACTCGTTTCACCTAAGAAAAATAAGACCGACAATCTTGCTGGTTACAGAGCAAATAAAGGCTCACATCATCAAAAAACGAAGCGCCTTAGTGCTTCGAAAAGTCACAATAAAAAACGACCTATAAAGGCAGTAAAACTTCTTTAGTCAACCCATAAATAGTCAATACAATGGCAACTCAAAAAAAAGCCCCTTCCAAGATCAGCAGCCAGGCGGTTATGGAAGAAGTAAAAACGCTGGCAATGCTCGGAGGCGGTGTAGTTCTGGGTTCCGTGGGCGGAAGGCTCATTGACAAAGTTCTCAAAGTCGATCCAGCAGCAACAGGATTTCAAGCCAAAGCTTTGGCTCGACCTGTAGTACTCATTGCAGCAGGCACTGCTGGAGCAATCATGCTCAAAGACAAAAACATGAAGATGCTCGCAACAGGTGTCGGCGCGGCAGGTGTACTCAGCGGCGTGAAGGTCATTTTGAAGAAAGATCTTCTTGCTGGACTCGCGGACTTTAAAGGTCTTGGAGCAAACGAACCAACAGTCTTCCGTGATCCAGTTCAACTTCAAGTGGAACGATACAATCCCGACTTGCCTGAGCTGAATGCGATCTACATGCCCTACCCTAATCCGATGGATGTAGAAGACGAAAACGAGCGTGCTCAAAGCATGGAAGGTATGCGTGAGCGTAAAGCAGAAAGTGCCTTCATGGAAATCATCTAAGTCAAACCAAATCAACAAAACAACATCATGTTTACACTCGGAGAAATCGAACAGAGTGAGCACAATTTGCTCGGCGCTATCACAGAGGATGACTTCTTGGAAGCATTGGATACAGCCCCTGCTCAAACCAAGAAGAAATTCTTCAAAAAGATGCAAATGCAGTCGCGTGTTCAAACCACTGCAACAAGTTCACGCAGCCGCGCTGAATTTGAAAAGCGCATTCACCTATTACCCACTGAAATCCAAAAGGGTTTGGCAAGTCAAAGCTTGCAAGCCGTGGACACGGTTATCTACGTCGTAAAATCGGTAGCCGGTAGTAAAGTGGTAAAAATGTTCAAGGACGACGACAACAAAGTGGTTGGTATCTCGAATATTTCCTCTGGAAAGCTGGAGAAAGGAAACTTCTTCCTTCTCTATGGAATTCAGCTTATGGCGGGTGTTGCCGAGGGCAACGAAACGGCAGCAGACGTGAACTTCAATACCATTCCTGACTACGTAAGAAATGGTGAGTTTGAATTCAAGGCGAACGGAACAGTGCTTGTTCCAAATACTTCGAATGAGGCATTCTTCACCGAAGGAAGAGACATTTTCAAGGGTCTATATGTGCTTGACAACCCAAAGGTGATCAAGGATCAACAGGCTATTGAATTCAACCTTGAATGGGGAACCAATGCGCCAGCGAATACTTACTTGAAGGCGATCCTTCGCGGTACATCTGTAATCAAGGCTTAATTCCAAAGTTCCTTTTCACTATGAAAAATCACAAGTTCCAACAAGTACGAGTTCAGGTAAAAGACCCCGGTGAGTCCGTGCGTTTCAGTGCTGAAACTGACAAGCAGTTTGCGCGTGTGCGCGGCATTCATATCTCCATGCCTAATGACGATGTGCTTGTTGGAACTACTCTTGGATTAAAAATCAACGGAACGGAGATTTTTGATGATGCTCATGAAATGAGATTGATTACCTGCGGACATCAAGTAGCTCCCAATATGAAGTTCTTTCTTTTCGAGGAGAATATCGAAGCCGGAGGATCTGCTATCGAAGGTCGCGTTACTGATGGCGGAACGATGGATCAATCATCATTCCCTTATGAGGCGAAAATTTACTTGTGGCTTGTGAATGATGAACCAAAAACAACTTCATAGTGGCTACAAAAATTCGCTATCAGATCATTCAAATTGAAGTCAACGAGCAAGGACAGATCGCAGAGATAAGCCACAAGCTACCTCTCCATTTGAAGGTTTGCACTGGCTTTATTGCCCGACACACCAAAGGATTAACACTTGCAAACGATCTCAACGAGATAGGATTACTTGCACTTGAATTCAATAGCAGAAAACAGCTTCTGATCAATGCGATGGTTGGTTTTGAATCCAAAGTTGAACAGCTACCAGATTACCAAGAGGTCAACATTCCACTTGAAAACGGACAGCTTGTGACGGGTTATTACATGGACACAAAGCAAGTTTCGGTTTCCGATTTCAAGCCATATGTGGTATCCATCTACTTGCGCTGCGAATTGGAAGTAAGCATTGAAGCCAAAGAATGTACGACTACTTAAATCATATCAATCTCCAATTGGAGCAGCGATGTATCGAGCCTAAACTTCAACAGTTTAGATACTTGAGCCTTGAACCGGGATTGACGCGCTATGAAATGAAGGCGTATAATGAAATCCTTTTTCTCATTAAGCCAAGTCAACTTCCCGTTGGCACAGTGATCGTTTCAGAATGCAGATCAAGGGTCATACCAACAGATGTAGCCGAGGTACAAGGCATTGAAGATTTTTCAGGTCTTGTAGTCATTCAACTGCCGGGAGTTCCAGCTAAAAAGAAAACCATTGAGTTTGTACAAATCACCCTTTAGAAATTGAGTAAGCGAAGAATATATCATTTGATAGAAGTATGCAGGAAAATGATCAACACATTTCCCAAGCAAGGCTATTCTAGTGTTGTGTTCAATGCTACCTTTTATCGAAATGGCAAGAAACTCAATGCCATCGAACATGCTGAGGTAGCCAATTTTTCTCAGCTCGTTCGAAGTTATGACAAGAGCGAAAATCCAGATAAAGTCAAGGTTGAATTTAAAGACCAGAACAAAGGTGTTTTGATTTGGGCAAAGACTTTTGAGGTAAATGAATTGGATGAGGAAATTCACCGAACTACTACCAATTTTTCGGGACTTGGTGAAGCGGAAGTGAATGACCTTGTACAAAGAAAATTTGCAGAACTCGAAAGGCAAAAGGCTATTGAGCAACTGCAAGCAGAGCTTCAGGTGCAAAAGGAACTTAATGCGGATTTACAGTTTCAAGTTGCCGATTTACAAACCACACTAGATGCAAAGAAACAAGTGGAATACTATTCGAGCATCATTGGAATGGCGATGCCTGGTCTTGCAAAATTTTTCACGGGAACTCCAGTAGCTGAGGCTATGAATTTTCTCGCTGGACAGGAAGACGAAAAGGAACTTATTGAAGAAGGTTCGAGCTCATCACCAGATCAAAGACAAAGCATTATCAAAATCATTGGAGAGTTCAGCGCGACTCTGAGCAACCAAGAACTGGGTACGCTCTACCTTCTTTTTATAGAGTTTGAAAAAGATAAAAACAACATTCAAAAAATTCTAAGGTATATCACCGATACCGCAGAGCCACAAAAAACAGCACATGCCTAGCAACGAAATCAGCGTAGCGATCAATGTGAGAAATGACATTGAAGCGCGACAAGTGAAACAAGCACTCGAATCTATTGCTAAGACTTTCAAGCCACAAGAGCTTGCTCTTATTGCAAAGAAGGTTGAAATGCCACTGGTACAAATGAAAATTAGATCCATGTTATAAAATGCCCATTCAGCAGAAAGTCATAGAAGCAGTAAATAAGAATCGAGGAAAGATTATCAACGGTCTACTTATCGTTGGTGGCACTTACCTCGCTTATCGCTTTGGTAAAAAGATTATCGGAGATATCAGTAAAAATGCTGCACAAAGTCAAGCCGATGATAAGCCATCGGTTCGCCAAGCTATGAACTTTCGCTCTGGACTCAATCCTTCAGGTGTTTCCTGGCTGATTAGCACAGATGGCACAAATGAGAAACTGATTTTTGATACGGCCAGATCAATAACTGACCTTGATGAAGTATCCAAGAATTACAAGGATTTATATCAGAGTAATCTACTGGACGATTTACAAAGAGAACTCTCTTCTGACGATTATTCTAAACTTCTTACAATAGTTAGCAGTAATCCTAAGAAGTCCACCAAGAATGGGAGCGCACCGCCTGTTCAGTTTGCAAAGAAGTCCAATTTAGTAGTGGCCAAAAAGGAAGTCACTATTCGAAAGACACCGGACGCATCCAATCACGGGGCTTTCTATGAAATGTTCTCTGAGAACAATATCATTCGTAAAGCAAAGGCCGGAGAATTTATTGGTTATGCTACGGGCAAACAACATTTTGATGAGGTAAATAACGTGAAATTCATTGAGGTGGGGTATGTGGTGAATGGTGAGAAAGCACCATCGAATCTACGAAGCATGAATAAGAAGAAGTATATCTTTTGGGTGAGTTCTTCTTCCACTTACGTTGATATTTTCGAATACTACAAACCAATGTTTGATCGCTATCCTGAAAGTATCAAACTGACTCCGTGGATGAAGCCTCTCGACTTTTTCGAAGGTGGAGACAAATCCGTTAAAGGAATGTCTTTTTCAAGACTTCTAACACTATCCCATTCACAGGTACTCGACGAGAAGTTCAAAGTGATTGCTCACGTAAGTCCGAATACACTGCTGGGTAGTCTCATTATGACCCTTGATACAGGAAAGGGAAGATTCTATAAGTTCAAAACAGTTGACAATACCGAAAGGTGGGTCAACGCCAATCATATAAAAATTCAAGAGCAATGAGCGATAAAAGCGAAAGCTATGTAGAGAAATACTTGCCCTATGCAAAAGCAGCAGGTGAAAGGTTCAATATGGATCCTTTTGTGATTTTAGCGCAAGGGGCGCAAGAAAGCGGCTGGGGTACTTCTAATCTTTCTCAGAATTACAACAACTTCTTTGGATTCACTGCAGGTGGTAAACCCAATGAGTTTTGGGATGGAAAATTCTATGAGGCGAAAAATAAATACAAGCTCAAGTTCAGAGTGTACAAGAGTCCTCAGGAGAGCTTCATGGATTTTGCTCGTTTGATTGAGAGCAAGTACAAGGCTGCACATGCCGCAGGAAAGGATTATAAGACCTATGCGCAGCGTATCGCCTACTCTCCATACATCAGTGAAAAGAACGGTGATAACCGCGAGAACTATAAGAACGGGATCATCAAATTATATGATCGCATTATCGAGGCTGCTAAAAAAAAAGCCTTGATATAACCCCAGCAGCGGCAGCGAAGGGAGGAATTGGCTTAGTAGGAGCAGCAGCCATATTCTTTGGTGGTAGATGGGTTTGGAAAAACCTGATTGCTCCAAATAATTCGAAAAAATCGAAATAATGGGATTTACACTCAGACATTTAAGAACTGCGGAAGTCGAACATTTCAGCACAAAAGAACTGCTTGAAATACTCGGTGATAAAATCAACGATGAAATTCTCCTAAAGGGAGAGGTCTATCGCATAAGCTCTTTTGAGGCTACCGATGGCGGTGATTTTACACCTCCCACTTTTGAATGGGCTCAGGTCCAATTGACAGCCACCAATGGCGCGAGCTCTTTCCCGTTTACTTCATCTACTGAAACCCTTGGTTTGTTTTTGACAATCAACGGAATTTTATATCAGTATGGTCAAACAAAGGACTTTCATGTGTCTAATGGAGAGCTGTTATGGCATGGCAGTTTTCCCATTGAAGCGAAGGATGTAATACTTGTGAAATGGTTGAAAATCAGCTAAGGCTAAATGGGCGAACTGGTTAAAATCAAACAAGTAGAAAATCTTCAGACGGAGCTCGACAAGATAGCAACCGTCGAACAGTTGGCCAAGGATGCAGGTGATCTAGCGGCTGCGGCAAAACTTGAGGCCGCGGCGGCAGCAAGTGCAAAGAGTTCGTCAAGGGTAAAAGATACAATCAAAGGAATAGTTTCCCATCCTAACACCAAAATCCAGTTGCAACTCAGCGGTACAATTGCCAACGATCAAGATGTTCAGGTATTCATTAATGGTGTTTTGATAACAAAACTAACCGCTGAGCTCGGGACAGATATTGTAGAGTTCTCCGTCCCTTATTCAATAGATGCCACCGATAGTGTAATCATTTA
>JAIXWP010000057.1 GCA_027491215.1 Flavobacteriales bacterium
GGTGAAGTTGTATTTCTCATTGGTACACCAGCCGACACCTTGATGGCGGGTTCGGTGTTTAAAGGCGTGCTTTCGGGAATCAGAGATTTTGAGGGAGCTAAATTTTTACAGACCGATGCAAAAGTGAATCCTGGAAATAGCGGTGGCGCTATGATAAATCAACGGGGTGAATTGGTGGGAATCGTGAGTAGTAAATATGTAGGCTATGGAATTGAGGGAATTGGCTTTGCTATTCCTGCCTCTGAAATCAAGGAACGATTAAAAATCTCAGCTATAAAACCAGCTGTCAAAATAGCTCCACCTACACCTCCGATACCTAATAAGGCGAAGAAGTAGATTTTTTGACTTATTATTGTACCATAACCATAACCAAGATATCGAGAATTATGTCAGTTTGGAGAAAGAAACCAATTGCAGCCTATCAGGCTGAAGCAACAAAAAGTGATTTGAATCGTGTCCTTACAAGATGGGGATTGACATCACTGGGAATCGGCGCCATCATAGGCGGTGGTATTTTCACACTTACAGGTATTGCGGCACACGACCATGCTGGTCCAGCACTTGCGCTAGCGTTTGTGATCGCAGGTATTGGGTGTTTATTCGCTAGCTTATGCTATGCCGAATTCGCATCAGTTCTTCCTGTAGAAGGTTCAGCATATGCATACGCGTATGGAACTATTGGTGAATTATTCGCGTGGTTTATCGGATGGAATTTGATTCTGGAGTATATGATGGGGGCTACAACAGTAGCCGTTGCGTGGAGTGGATACTTCAATAAATTACTCCATCTATTTGGAATAAATCTCCCCGATTATCTAGTCAATGACCCCTCTACACACGGAGGTCCTGCATTTAACCTTCCTGCGTTTCTAATCACATGGGTGGTAACAGGTATTCTTATCAAGGGTATCAAAGAAGCTGCAAGCACCAATAATCTTATTGTAATTTTAAAAGTAGGTGTTGTACTATTTGTAATCATCGCAGGTGCATTTTATGTAGACACTGCGAACTGGACACCTTTTATTCCTGAAGTCACTACGGGTTCTGATGGTATGCCGCACTTTGGTGTCGGTGGTGTTCTAACCGCAGCAACGATTGTATTCTTTGCATACATCGGTTTTGACGCTGTATCAACACAGGCCGGGGAAGCTATCAATCCGAAGAAAGACGTGCCTTTTGCAATCATTGCCTCATTGATTATTTGCACCATTCTGTATGTTGCTGTATCACTTGTATTGACTGGTATGGTGAAGTATGATCAACTTGATTTGAAAGCACCAGTTGCTAGTGCATTCTCAGGTGCTGGTATTACTTGGGCAGTGTACTTGATTACAATCGCTGCAACTGCTGGTTTGATGTCGGTAATGCTTGTAATGATGCTAGGTCAAACACGTATCTTCTTAGGTATGTCTAAAGATGGACTTCTTCCAAAAAATATCTTTGGAAAGTTGCACCCAACATTTAAGACACCTTACAGAAGTACCATTTTGATAGGTGGTATTATTTCTCTAACTGCGGCATTAACTCCAATCGAAAAGATCTCTGAGATGTGTTCTATGGGCACGTTGTTAGCGTTTTCAATGGTATGTCTAGCAGTATTGATTTTGCGTATTAAAGAACCAACATTGGATCGTCCTTATAAGACACCAGCGATTTGGTTTGTTGCACCTGCAGGAGTGCTGTTCAATATTTTCTTGATGACACAAGTTCGTATCCAGACTTGGTACACCTTCATTATTTGGGGTGTGTTGGGAGTCTTGGTTTACTTCCTTTACAGCAGAAGACATTCGAATCTCGAGCCGAAGAAATAATTTTCTTTGGAAAAAGAATGAAAGCCCTTCCGTTGAGGAAGGGCTTTTTTAATGACTTAAATCATTCGCCATCTGACGGTTTTCTGACATTCAAAAAGAAGGGAGCAGCGAATTTTGGCGAATAAATCGTAGTTAGATCATGGTAGAAAGAAACGATATCGTCGCTTATCTCAAATCCTTACAAGACAGCATTTGCGCAGGTCTTGAAAACGAAGACGGCAAAGCTAAATTCATAGAAGATAATTGGACACATGAAACGGGTGGCGGTGGCCGCAGTCGTGTCATTCAGCACGGCAATGTATTCGAAAAGGGAGGTGTAAATTTCTCAGCAGTAGAAGGTGACATGCCGAAATTCATGGCAGAAAAAGTCAATCCCAATGCGAAACGATTTTTTGCAACGGGTGTCTCTCTTGTGATTCACCCCTTTAGTCCAATGGTGCCTATTGTTCACATGAATGTCCGTTATTTCGAAACAGATACGGGAGAGTCTTGGTTTGGCGGAGGCATCGATCTTACACCGATTTATATCAATAAAGACCAAGCGCGTTTTTTTCATGAAAAAATGAAAGAAGCATGCGACGCCCATCATCCAGAATATTACAATAAGTTTAAAGATTGGGCGGATCATTATTTTTTCAACGAGCACCGCAAAGAAACACGCGGAGTGGGAGGAATCTTCTACGATTACTTACGCCCGTCAGACGCGGCTTCTAAAGAACAATTATTTGCTTTTATGCAAGAAGTGGGAAATACTTTTTTGAAGGCATATCTCCCAATTGTCGCCGCAAATAAGCAAATGGAATTTGCACCCGAACAAAAGAATTGGCAATTGATTCGCCGAGGACGCTATGTGGAGTTCAATCTTGTTTACGACCGCGGTACTAAATTCGGTTTGGAAACAGGAGGTCGTATCGAATCTATTTTGATGAGTCTGCCAGAACACGCCTCATGGATTTACAATCATCAACCAGCAGCTGGTTCAGAAGAACGAAAGACGTTGGATCTGCTGGTGAAGGGGGTGGATTGGGGTGTTGGTTCCTGAGTGCTCGCGTAGCGAGTGTATCGAAGGACAATTCTCGATGGAGTTTGTCCACGGATTTGCACCGACTCTCGCGAAGTTTAGCTAAATGAGCTCGCTCCACGGTTTGGCACGGCCCCTCGACTTCACTTTGCTGGCGCTACGTTACGCTCGGGGAACGAAGGGCTTCGCTCAAGATGGGAAAAAGTCAAAAAAATAGGCAGCGCATTGCGCTGCTTACTTTTTTTGACTTTTTCCCATTTATTGCGAGAGTTTCGTTCCCTGAGCGGAGTTTTCAATTAGCGAAGCGCAAATTGAAAACGGAGTCGAAGGGGCGGTGCCCATCCGTGGAGCGACCTTTCTGTGATTGCTCGAAGTCGAAGGGGGCGGTGCCAACCCTTGGAGTTACTCTATTAAAAAGGTCTCAAAAAAAAACGGCCCCGAGTAACGGGGCCGCTCTTTATTAGACTAATAACTTAAATTCTATTATCAATAATCTCAACGCCTGGGTATTTTGCTGCGTTGAATTTGAATTCGGTGTCCGGACAATCTGTGTTCGGTTTGAAGTTTTTCACCTTGTATGAAATCTCGGCGTTTTCTCTTGTTTTTACTACAATTTTGGTCGCTTCTAATTTCGCCTTATCGATGTACATGATGATGGTGTGATAAGGTTTGTTTTTTGGGTTGATAGGGTAGAGGTGAATTTCGTAAGATGGGACGCCATCAGCAGATGCATTCACGTTCTTCATTTCATGTTTGAAATCCTTTTCCCAAATGGTAAACATTTCTGATGGGTCGAACGCGCCGTCTTTCACATCTACGAGGTTGTCAATGGTGCAAGAATTATTTTTCTTGTCATAGCTCCATACAGTGGTTCCGTCTGAAATCACTATGTATTGAGAAAGATTCAAATTGTATTTCTGACCTTTGATTTTGATGTTGCCCTCTTGCTTTTGATTCACATTAGCCTTTGGGTCTTTGAGTGTAGAAGAAAAATCGGATACGATGGTCTTCCAGTTTTTTGCTTTTGCAGAGACTTTATCTAAAATCTCTTTGGATGTTTGAGCACTTGAATTCATTGATAGAACGAGCGCTGCGAATACGAATAAGATTGAAAGCTTTTTCATGATATATATTTTATCGGGCGGGCATTTTCAATAACTGTTCCAAAAAAGCGGGACATCGAAAATCACCGTCGCAAAGGTAGGGCATTCAAATTACAATAGATAAAAGGCTTGTTAAAATGGAGAACTTCCATTGTTGTTAAGGCCACGAAGGAATTGCTCGAGGGTATGCTCATCGGAGATCAGGACTTTGCGAGCCTTGCTGCCTTCGAACGGACCTATAATCCCTGCAGCCTCGAGCTGATCAACTAAACGACCTGCACGGTTATAACCAAGCTTTAGCTTGCGTTGCAGCAAAGAAGCCGAGCCTTGTTGGGTCATTACAACGATTCTAGCAGCGTCTTCAAAGAGTGCATCTCTATCATCTTCTGAGAAGCTGAGCGATTCGCCAGCGTTTTCGTCTGGCACTTCTGGTAAGTGAAGGGCATGCGGGTAGCCTTGTTGTGAGCCAATGAAATCAGTGATTTCTTCTACCTCTGGTGTATCCACGAATCCACATTGGATACGAATGAGATCGTTTCCGGTAGAATAGAGCATATCTCCGCGACCAATCAATTGATCTGCTCCTCCTGCATCCAAAATGGTGCGAGAGTCGATCTTTGAAGTCACGCGGAAGGCTATACGCGCCGGGAAGTTGGCTTTGATCGTACCGGTGATAATATTAACCGACGGTCTTTGCGTCGCAATGATCAAGTGGATACCAATCGCTCTTGCAAGCTGCGCCAGACGGGCTATCGGTGTTTCTACCTCACGGCCCGCAGTCATAATCAAATCGGCAAACTCATCGACTACCAATACAATGTATGGTAGATAGCGGTGACCATTTTCAGGGTTGAGCCTGCGGCTTATAAATTTCGCGTTGTATTCTTTGATATTACGACATTGAGCAATCTTGAGCAATTCATATCGCTCATCCATTTCTATGCACAGCGAATTCAATGTGCGCACCACCTTGCTCGTATCGGTGATGATGGGCTCATCAGAATCGGGAAGCTTCGCTAGGAAGTGACGCTCAATTTTATTGAACAATGTCAATTCCACTTTCTTTGGATCGACGAGTACAAACTTGATTTGTGATGGGTGCTTTTTATAAAGTAATGAAACCAAGATCGCATTCAATCCAACTGATTTACCTTGCCCCGTAGCACCAGCCATCAGCAAGTGCGGCATCTTAGCAAGGTCTACGACAAAATTTTCATTCGAGATCGTTTTGCCTAAAACAACAGGCAAATCCATGTCAGAATTTTGGAATTTATCACTTGCGATAAGTGATTTCATCGAAACGATTTCTGGCTTTGAGTTTGGGACTTCAATACCAATCGTTCCTTTCCCTGGAATGGGGGCGATGATACGAATACCGAGCGCAGCGAGGCTAAGCGCGATATCGTCTTCTAGGTTTTTAATTTTTGAAATACGTACACCAGGCGCAGGTACAATTTCATAAAGCGTAACGGTTGGACCGATAGTCGCTTTGATCTTGTCGATTTCAATCTTATAATGATTGAGGGTTTCAACAATTTTGTTTTTGTTGGCCTCGAGTTCTTCTTTGTTGATTTGTGGAATGCCCGATCCATGAGGCTTTAGAAGCTCCACGGATGGTGGCTCGTAGCGACTCAAGTCTAGTTTTGGATCGTAAGGTCCAAACTCTTGAAGTTTATTTTCGAGATCAGAGTCGCTGAGGATGTCTTCATTTTTTGGTGCTTCCACTTCCATTCCGGCTACATGGAAACCAGCCTCACCGTTGCTTTGTAGGCCAATGATGGGAGAGGTTGAAGGAGCAACGATAGGCGAAATCAGTGATTCTTGAATAGGCGGTAGTGCAGCTTCTTCGACAGGAGGCTGTGGAGTTATTTCGATGGATGGCACTGCGGCCTTTACCGGTTCCGGTGTTGCCGTTGGTGTCACCATGGTCCATTCGGGATCAGCGTTGAATGCGGCTTCTGCCTCTTCAATGGTCTGATTGATGTCGAGCTCAAAGGTCGGTTTGATAGCAGGGACCTCGGTTGCAGGAGCAGTGAGCGGTGCGATAACAATCGGCGGTACTTGTGCTTCTATCGGAGGTGTTGCTGCAGGAGCAACAGGTGGCACAACTTCACGAGTAATCAAATATGGCTCTGGACCTTCCTCTTCAGGTTCGTCGGGACGGATGGTCTGTGTAATTGGCGCTGGTCGGTCATCGCGGAAGGTATTGCCTACCGGGCTAATGATGGTTTTTTTCTCTGTCACGATGACACCAGGAATTTCTTCTGGGTTTTCTGCGATCGGAGTATTGAATGAATTAGCCGTATTTGATTTCAAAAATGGCGGCGCCGCTTCCTCTTCTTCCTTTTCTTCCTCTTCCTTCCTGCTTCTTTCTTCTTCTCTCTCCCTTCTCTCTTCTTCCTCCTTCTCCCTTATCTCTTCTTCCTCCGCCTTTCTTCTTGCTTCTTCTTCCTTTCGTTCCTTGCGCTCATCTGCCCATTCTCCAAAACGTGACCAAGCAGATTCAACTTTGTGATTATGATTGAAAATGAGGTAGGCCCCTGCGACGAAAAGTAGAGTCATCAATGTTCCGATCCATCCAATAGTAAATACGAACCATTCTGTTGCGAAGTGTCCGTATCCACCGACAAATCTGTCGTTACAAGTGATTTCGATGGTGCGATCAAACGCATCTACTTTTTTATGAAAAGCAAATCCAATAGCAAGCGGGAAGTAGAGCATTCCCAAGATGGAAAGGCGAATGCTTTTGTAAAATGGCAAAATCTCTTTTTGAAATGTTACACGAACACCCCAAAGGAAAAAGATGAGGCTGACAAAAAATGCTCCCACACCGATATAAGTGAACATGAAAAAGTGTGCGAGGTGCGCTCCAATCTTGCCCATCCAATTGTGATAGGGTTCGTTTTCTGAAAAGTCGGATGGAGATTGTTGACCAGTGATTAAATATTGATCATGCCCTCCTGAGATGAGATATGATAGGCATGCGAGAAAAAGATAAATACCAAAAAGAGAAAGAAAAACACCAGCGATTTTCTTTACACGGGGATCTTTTATGAATGCAGAAAACCCAGATGACGATGCGCTTCCTTTCGATTTAGATTTCTTTGAGGTATCGCTAGCCACTGGTTCTTGAGGTTCTTTTGAGGTATTTTTACTTGTATTCTTTGCCACGTATCAATGCACAATTAGGGCGAAACAAATGTAATTTTCTGAACATGGGGAACGGAAAGGTTAGTTTTCTATTATCAACATTGGATTGTGTGGGAACCGCTATTTTAGCCGAATGAAAGCATTGCAGGCATTTCAAGTATTGAATGAAATTTATCACCCACTCAGAAATAGCACTGAGGCCGCGGCAATGGCGGCCTACATGAAAAATCATTTTGATTTTTTGGGTATAAAAAAACCTATTCGTGCTGCGGCGCACAAAGCTTTTATGTCTGAGCTAGTGAAGGAAAAGGTGTTTGAAAGCACAGCTTTCATTGAAATTCTGTGGAATCAACCAGAACGTGAGTATCATTACTTCGCTATGGAGTTTGCAGAAAAGAAAAAGATCTTCAAGGATAAAGACACCATAGATTTTATCGAATGGCTCATCATCAATCAGTCGTGGTGGGATTCGGTGGATACTATTGCAACACACCTCGTAGGAAAGTACTTTCTCACATTCCCAGATCAAGTATCGAAAGTGGTTCCAAGATGGATTGTTTCGGAGAACATGTGGCTTAATCGCGTCGCTATCATTTATCAATTGGCTTACAAAGAAAAAACGAATGTTGACGTGCTTGTTTCGGCAATATTACCTCATGAATTTTCGAAGGAGTTTTTTCATAGAAAAGCCATTGGATGGGCTTTACGACAATATGCACGCACAGATAAAAAGTTTGTTGAAGATTTTGTAAAGAGCAGATCATTTTCTGGACTCACCGTTCGTGAAGCACTTAAACACATAGCATGATGAAAGCCTTTTTTAAAAATCTTTCATATCAGCAATGGGCGCTTATTTTCATTGTCCTATTGTTCGTGCTTCGTCTTGTAGGAATCACTCATCCACCGTTGGAAGTGAATCATCATTGGAGACAAGTGACAGGACTCATGGTGGCTCGAAATTTCGCAGAAGGACAGACTGATTTTTTTCACCCAATAATTGATGAAGTAGGTGTCGGAACACATGTTAGTTCTGGTGTGATAGGCATGGAGTTTCCTTTGCTCAATGGCTTGATCGCTGTGGTTTCTAGCGTTATTGGCTACGATCATTGGTATGGTCGATTGATTAATCTCATTGTCTCTAGTCTTGGATTATGGTTTTTCTTTTTAATCATAAAACGATATTGGAATGATCGATTTGCATTTTATGCGACAGCAATACTAGGAACATCTATTTGGTTCGCGTTTTCGCGTAAGACCATGCCCGATACATTTAGCATTTCAATTGCATTTTTCTCCATTTATTTTTTGAAAAAATTTCTTGACGAATCGAGAGGCATTCATCTATTCGGCTACATCATTTTATCTGCATTGGCTTTATTGACAAAAATTCCCAGTGCAGTTATATTGTCGGTAGTTCCATTGATGATTTATTTCTCCACTATTTCTTTGAGAAAAAAGTGGCTGTTGATGACAGTCTCAGCGCTACCCGTGGGGGCCGCTGTTTTCTGGTACTTTGTGTGGAATGTAACCATTGCAAAAGAAAGCGGCATGTGGTATAATGTGGGGGAGGAAATTCCCAAAGGTTGGCATCTCTTCATTCAAGAGCTCGGCACAGTATCTAAGCATTTTTATTTCAGTACACTGATGAGTTATGTTGCTCTTGCCGCTTTGGTTGCGGGCTTTATTTTTATGATTTTGAAAAAAGAGAAGACGCTTCAGTTATCAGCTGGTGTTATCAGCATATTCTTTATTCTCTTTGCGTTGAAGTCGGGGCGTCATTTTGTTTTTCAGCATTATTACATGATTCCGATTGCGCCTGTTTTTTCATTGATCGCAGCCTTTGCTTTGGTCCAGCTGCAAAGACATTGGTTTGCTATGGTATTGTTAGTGTCTATCAGTATTGAGTCTATTGCTAATCAGCAGCATGATTTCAGGATTCATCAGCGCAATCTTTACAAGCTAGAGTTAGAAGGAATTCTTGACAGCCTTGGGGCGAAGCGTGAGGATCTGATTGTGATTAATGGAGAAGGCAATCCACAGGAATTGTATTTGAGCCATCGAAAGGGGTGGACATGCGTCAGTAACGAATTGAATGATATCGAATATTTGAACGCGTTGGAAGAGGCTGGGGCGAAATATGTGGTCGTAAAACCCAATGAATGGGTTGAAACAGTACCTTTGACACTTGTGTTTGAGAACGATCATTATCGAATTTACAGATTTAAGTAATTTCGACTTGGTTTTAATTAACTGTAAATCAGTGTCTTTTATCTGCAACGGGGCAGTAGGCAAAAGATTTTAGACCTCGAGTGTTAATTTTTTAACACTGAATTTTGTAAAACAGGAAAGAAGTAGTACATTTGCCCCCCATTTACAAGAAGTCATGGCAAAGAAAGGAAATAGAATTCAGGTGATTATGGAGTGCACTGAGCACAAGACTACTGGTCTTCCAGGCACAAGCCGTTATATCACAACAAAGAACAGGAAGAATACTCCTGATAGATTGGAGATGAAGAAATACAATCCAATCCTAAAGAAAATGACCGTACATAAAGAAATTAAATAAACTAAGACACCATGGCAAAGAAGGTAGTAGCAACCCTACAAACCGGTGGTGGTAAGAACCACTCTAAGGTTATTAAAATGGTTAAGTCTCCAAAGACTGGAGCTTATTCATTCAAAGAAGAAATCGTACACAACGACAAAATTGCCGAGTGGTTTACCAAAGGGTAATTGTCGCGTGATATAATATTCAAAAGGGCTTTTTCCACATGGAGAAAGCCCTTTTTGTTGCCGTATCTTTGTCATCGTTTAGAATTAGCACCATGAATTTTTTCAAAAAACTCTTCTCTTCGGAGAAAAAGGAAAGCCTCAATCAAGGGCTTGAGAAGACCCGCTCAGGTTTCTTCTCTAAGCTAGCAAAAGTGATTGCTGGTAAAAGCCGCGTTGATGACGAGGTGTTGGATAATCTCGAAGAGTTGTTGATCAGCTCGGATGTGGGTGTTGAAACCACGATCAAGATTATCAAGAAAATCGAAGAGCGCGTGGCTCGTGATAAATTCATGGGTACCGAAGAGCTCAACAATATTCTCAAAGAAGAAATTTCATTGCTTCTTTCTTCTCATGAGGGAGAGGATTCTGAGAATGTATTTATTCCAAAGAAAGACGGTCCTTATGTGATCATGGTGGTCGGGGTGAATGGTGTTGGTAAAACAACCACCATCGGAAAGTTGGCGCATCAATTAAAGTCGCAAGGCAAGGTGGTGGTGCTTGGTGCAGCGGATACCTTCCGAGCGGCAGCGGTAGATCAATTGAAGATTTGGAGCGAGCGCGCTGGTGTAGCAATTGTTTCGCAGGGCATGGGCGCAGATCCAGCATCTGTGGCATTTGATACTTTGCAAAGTGCGGTAGCTCAAAATGCAGACGTAGTCTTAATCGATACAGCAGGCCGTCTTCATAACAAAGTAGGCCTCATGAATGAGCTCACGAAGATCAAACGTGTGATGCAAAAGGTTGTTCCGGATGCTCCCCACGAAGTGTTGTTGGTGTTAGATGGTTCTACAGGCCAAAATGCTTTTGAGCAAGCCAAACAATTTACTGCGGCAACAGATGTCAATGCATTGGCTATTACGAAAATCGATGGTACTGCGAAAGGCGGAGTGGTAATCGGTATTTCAGATCAGTTTAGTATTCCTGTAAAGTATATTGGTGTAGGAGAGAAAATAGGAGATTTACAAGTATTCAATCGTTTTGAGTTTGTGGATTCTCTATTCAATCAAAACAATGGAGAGGCGAAGTAATGAAGACGAAAACGCTTAAGAAAAATAAAGTGAACGTTGTCACTTTGGGATGTGCAAAAAACATCTTTGATAGTGAAGTGATGATGGGGCAATTGAAGGCCAATTCATTTGATGTGCAACATGAATCTGAGGATAAAGATTCAGAGATTGTCATCATCAATACATGCGGTTTTATTGATAATGCAAAGGAAGAATCAATCAATACGATTCTTGCTTGGGCAAAGGAAAAAGACAAAGGGAACGTGAGCAAACTTTACGTTACCGGATGCTTGAGCGAGCGCTACAAGCCAGAGTTGGAGAAAGACATTCCAGAGGTCGATGCATTTTTCGGGACAAGAGAGTTGCCTCGACTTTTAAAAACATTGAAGGCAGATTACAAGCATGAATTGGTAGGCGAACGTTTGCTTACAACTCCAGCGCATTATGCATATTTCAAAATTGCAGAAGGATGTGATCGCCCTTGTTCGTTTTGTGCAATTCCATTGATGCGCGGTCATCATACCAGTACTCCAATGGAAGAGTTGGTAGCGAATGCAAAAAATCTAGTGAAGAACGGAACCAAAGAACTCATCTTGATCGCTCAAGATTTGACATACTATGGTCTTGATATATACAAGGACAGAAAGCTTGCTGACTTATTGAAGCATCTTTCTGATATCGAGGGGTTGGATTGGATTCGTTTACAATACGCCTTCCCATCAGGGTTTCCGATGGACGTGTTGCAAGTGATGAAAGAGAGAGACAACATTTGTAATTATTTAGATATGCCGCTTCAACATGCTTCAACAAATATGTTGAAGGCCATGAGAAGAGGTATTACTCGTGAGAAAACTACAGAGTTGATTCATAATATTCGTGATATCGTTCCTGATATAGCATTGCGCACTACGCTTATCTGTGGCTATCCAGGAGAAACAGAAGCGGATTTTGAAGAGATGAAAGAGTGGGTTTCAGAAATGAGATTCGATCGTCTCGGTGTGTTTACTTATTCTCACGAAGAAAATACCCACGCTTATAATTTTAAAGACGATGTACCAGCGAAAGTAAAACGCGACCGCAGCAATGCGATTATGGAGATACAGTCGGAGATCAGCTTGGAGTTGAACGAAGATAAAGTTGGGAAGACTTTCAAAGTGTTGGTAGATAGAAAGGAGAATGATGTGTATATCGGTCGTACTGAATTTGATTCACCTGAAGTGGATAATGAAGTGGTGATAACTGCTCCAGAAAATTATTTGCGTATTGGTGATTTCGTGAATGTAGAAATTGAAAGTGCGGAGCACTATGATCTATTTGGAAGCATTGTAGAATGAGCGTTTTGAGAGGCAGAAATAGAAGAAATGATCCTGGTTTTGGGACCAAAATAGCGGGCTCAAAGAAGAGAATTATCAATCATGATGGTTCTTTCAATGTTAAGCGCACTGGGCTAAAGGGAGGTTTCGATAATGCTTATCAGAATATCTTAAGCCTGAGTAACGGTGCTTTTTTCTTAGTAGTACTGGGTGGTTTCATCGGTCTGAACTTGTTGTTTGCAACGGGGTATTATTTTATCGGTCCGGAGCATTTGGTGGGAATTCGTGGAGAGACGGAACTCGAACATTTTCTTGATTGTTTTTATTTTTCTGCACAGACATTTACAACAGTGGGATATGGAGCGATCGCTCCACGAGGAGTCTTAGCAAGTTCATTGGCATCGCTAGAAGCATTGATGGGATTGATTGCATTGGCGTTAGCAACCGGTTTGCTTTATACGCGATTTTCTCGACCAAAAGCAAAGTTAAAATTCAGTAATAATGCCCTGATTACTCCTTTTGAAGGAGGAAACGCATTGATGTTTCGATTCACGAATGCGCGACGCAATGTGTTGATGAATTTGAAAGCAGAAGTGATTCTCACGATGAAGGATTCAGCAGATCCAAATTCTAATCGTGATTACTACGGTTTAGAATTAGATTTTAAAGAAATATTATTTCTAGCCATTAGTTGGACACTCGTTCATCGCATTGATGAAAAGAGCGATTTGAAAGGACTTACAAAGCAAGATTTAATTGATCGTGAGGCAGAAATTCTTATCCTCATTTCAGGATATGATGATACATTCTCACAAACAGTTCATACGCGGTATTCATATACTGCAGAAGAAATTGTTTGGGGGGCAAAGTTTGATAAAGCATTCACCACATCAGATGATGGAGGGGTGGTTATCAAATTGGACGATATACACAATTATAAAGAAGTACCATTAAACTAAACACGATATGAACTTCGGAATTGGAGCTAAAATTACCCATCCCACTTTTGGTGAGGGAGTTGTTTTTGGAATGGACGATCATAAGTATCGTATCTATTTTAAAGAGCATGGAGAAAAGGAACTGGGAAAAGCTTTTGACGGCTATCAATTAATAGAAGCCGCACCAGTCGTAGCATCTGTAGTGCAATTGGAAGATGTAGTGGATGCAGTTAAAAATGTATTCGATATGTATTACGAATCTTCCGAGTTTATAGAGTTCGCAGATCGTTGGGAAGGTGGAGTCATGTTGATTCACCCAAAAGATCGTTCACTCAAGCCGAAAGAAATTCCTAATGAAGTATTCTTTCACAAGATTGTAATGTTGCGTGATCGCCTTCGAGTGTTGGAGCAAAAGATCAATTCGAATTCTAAATTATCAGATGAAGAAAAAGTAGAGATGCAACAGTATATCACAAAGGTGTATGGTTCGCTCACTACGTTCAATGTTTTATTTAAGAACAAGATCGACTACTTCGTAGGAGAATCGGGGGACAAATGAAAATTGACGATTCAAAATATCTTCCAGTGATGGAGCAGTTTTACTCCGTGCAAGGAGAGGGAGCTTATGCGGGGACACCTGCATACTTCATTCGACTTGCGGGTTGTGATGTGGGCTGCGTTTGGTGTGATGTGAAGGAAAGTTGGGAAGCAGAAAAACATCCCGTTTTGTCCATTGAGGAAATTGTGAGTAGTGCTGTAGCTTCTGGAGCTCCGTTGGCAGTTGTCACAGGAGGAGAGCCAACACTTTATGATTTGACGGCATTGACAGCTCAGTTGAAGGGTGCAGGTCTTCGCACGCACATAGAAACGAGCGGTACCAATGAATTGACGGGTGATTGGGATTGGGTGACATTTTCACCCAAGAAGTTTAAGGCACCAGTTGATAGTATTTATTCAGCGACAGATGAATTGAAGGTAATTGTTTTTCACCCTTCGGATTTAGAGTGGGGTCAAGGTCATGCTGATAAATTGAATGAGAAATCAATGTTATATATGCAAGCGGAGTGGGACAAGCGCGAGCAGAGCAATCCACTTATTTTTGATTGGGTAAGAAAAAATCCGCGTTGGCGGATTTCTGTTCAAACTCATAAATATTTAGGCGTCGATTGACGCCTTTTTTATTCTACGGGTATTGTCTTTCTTTTTACAGTGAATACACGAGAGATATTAAATCCAAAGTGTATATCACCATTGCCCCATTCTCCTACTGTTTCTGTGATGAATCCTGGTTCGGTCATCGCAGTGCTGTTTGTGAAGTGCAATTGAAAAACGTGTCCACCGGTTTCGATATCTACGCCTACAGAAAGCGAATTCGTGTATTGAGGGGCAAGTTGGTTCGGTAATACATAAAAGTACTCAGCATTGACAGAAAGGCGCTGAGTGAGCTTGTAACGGCCTAATCCTCCTAGTGCTATTACGCCATTTTCTTCAGCCTTTGTGGCCACTAGATTTCTGTGGACGTAGGTAGGGCTTATTTGTAAAGAAAGATTATTGTTGAATTTTCTTCCGATAAGAAGTTGATGTGCGTAGAATAGACGAGATGAGAAGTAATTTTCTCTTTCGGGGTTTTGCCATTTTATCGAGTTGCAAACGATGTTTGAGAACCACGAAACAGAAATAGGCATGTTTTTTTTCCCAGAGCTTTGACGCAAGATTTTGAATTTACCGAATGCATCAAATGCTTTATTAAAACTCGAGCGGCCTACACCAACCATCAAACGGTCTGTTACTCCGTATTCCAATCCAATCCGAAGTGTTGCTCCATCAAGCCCGAAGAACTCGTAAGCTCCAGTATTTATAAATCCGAATCGGTGAGAGATACGCAAATCCAGAACGCCCTTGGCAGCGTTTTCAATGCTGTGACCGTTGATCACACGAGTGCTTTTGAATGTGGCAGTCGTGTAGTTTATTTCTTCCTCTTCTCCCAATAGCGCCATCAGATCCACTTCTGTGGTGTCCGTTTGTGCAGTTGAGTTAAAAGAAAAAGTCAGGACTGGTAAGGCTACCAGTCCTGAGATAATGAGTTTTTTAAATGCTTGCATTCGATATTTAATCTTCAAGATTATTTCTTAAGCTCTTCGAGATTTGCTTTTGCAGTAACAGCAATTTTTGAAGCAATGTTATCACGAACTGTTCCTGGGATTGTGATTTTATAATCTTCAGGAACAACATCAAATTTAGATTCACATGTAATTTTTCCGCCAGCCACTTTAAAAGTAGCGTCTACAGTAACTTTTTTAGTAACTCCGTGCATAGTAAGATCACCGGTTACTTTAGAAGAGTAGGTGCCATCTTTTTTAAGATTTACACCAGCCATGTTATCCACCTTTCCTTTGAAAGAAGTCTTTGGATATGTATCACTTTCCATGTAATTTTCATTGAAGTGCTCTTGCATCAATGCTTTTTCGAATTCGAAAGCTTTGATAAGACCAGATATTTCAAGTTGACCTGTTGCTGCATCTAATACAAAGTTTACTTTATTGTTATCTCCTTTGATATCTTCCATTTTAGTGTCAGAGAAGAATCCTAGGTAACCTGCACGAGTAAAATATTTTTGAGCTTGAGTGGTTGTTGCAGTTGCAATAAGGATTGCGAAGATTGCGATGTATTTTTTCATGTTCTTTTTTTGTAATGATTTGTTGTGTGTTGGTAGACAATTACTGGACCAAAGCACATTGTGTTAACTGCACGTCCAGATTATACCCCGCGCATATTCCTTTAATTTCGATTGAGTCGCCAATTTTTCCGCTGAAATTTTGATCTTTGATTAGCGTGCAATTGATAACTCCCATTATATCCTGTGTTTCAAGTAAGATAGTGGTTAGGCTATCTTGAGAAATGTCACCAATCTTGCCTTTAACCTGAATTACTTTATCTCCTTTGTATTTTTCCCAAGCCTTTGTTTCATCAGAAGAAAACTCATTCATCAACTCGTCAGCCGTTGTAATAGCGAAAGGTTTTTCATCAGCAGCAGTTCGCTTTGGTTTGTTCCACATATAGTATCCGATCCCAGCAGCAGCCACGATTGCGATAATCAGAACAGTGAATATTTTCTTTTTCATTTTATATTAGTTTTCAGGATATCCTTTATCAATCCAATTTTGGAGGTTATTGATATCGCAGTCGCTGAGTTTATTTTGATTTTTCGGCATAGGAGAGCAGCCTTCATGTCTGATTGCACACATCACTGTTCCGTTGATGATTTCATTTTTGAGATTGGTGTAGCCTTCCAAAATAATCCCTGCGCTGCCCACCGCTTGTTCGTGACAACCTGATAAACAGCTTTGAGAAATGATGGCAGTGATACGCCCATTGTAAACGTTGTTGGTAGTGTCACAAACAGCATTTGCAGCATACAATTCTTCTTCATTGTCGTAATAACAAGAGTTGAAAGTGCTAGCTAGTGCTAGTGCAAAGAGTGCGATTACAAAAACCTTTTTTACCATATTACTTAGTTATTTAAGCCACCAGCATCAATCCAGCTTTGAATCTGCTGAATTCTGCAGTCACTTAGTGGGTTGCTCTGGTAGGGCATTTGAGTATAACCACCAGAACCCAAAAGTGTTTGCATCAATCTTCCATCATCAGCGATGGCCTTAATTTGGGTATAATTTGTCAAAGATACTTGTCCGTCGGGATTTGTACCACTATGACAACCTTGACAATAAGTTTGAATGGTAGGTTGTATGGCTGCAGCGAAGGTGAATACATTTTGATCGCAATCAGAGGTGCACGAGTTGTTTTGCGCTCCTTGCTGGATCCAAGTGGTAATTAAGCTGATTTCTTCAGGGCTAAGCGTTCCCTCGCCAACAGGGGGCATTATATTTTCGGGGTTATCTTCTGTGATAGCTTCCCAAAGATCGCTACCTCCTGGATTTCCTGCCGATACTTGTTCCATGATTACGTTGTAATCATACATTCCGACCCCATCTTCCATGGTGGCTGCGTCATGGCAACCGGGCTGAGCACATGATGATTGCAAAAGGGGTTGAATGGTATTTACAAAATACACAGTGTTTGGGTCGCAGTCCGTTGAACCACCACCTCCACCGCCTCCGCCGTTGTCATCAATGCCGGGGAGAGTGCCATCGTCATTAATGTGCGTGCAAGCGCCAATGCTTAAAGAACCGAGTAAAATAAATAGAGCCTTTTTCATTGTTATTTGCTTGATAACCCAAAAATCGGGTATAATGTGTTACACTTCTAAACTAATAAACCGAACAGGTAGATTTTGACGCTAAACGGGAATTCTCTAAAACTTTTTCCCAGAAAAATACTTAATGCGTTCCAAATTGATGTCTCGTGTAAGTTTTACTTCATCGAGCATGTTGTGATAGGCTGATCTATTGAGTATCATTAGTTCATTCATTACGTTCACGCCAAAATCCGTTATCAAACGATTTTTGTCCGCTTCGTTGAGCATTTTTTCCATCGCCATAGGGTTTGATGTTTCGAAAGTAATGATGCCTGTTTCGAAATATTTTATCCTTTCGGCTGAATGGGAATGAATGGTGCTTGAATGAGAATTTTAGGAGGTAAGCCAGTCTTTGAATAGAGGGGATTTCTCAGTGCTGACAATGACCTCTTCGCCTTTGAAAGGCGGGTTAAGGTCAATTTGTACACGCGATTTTGAGACCACGTGCATATTGCCAACCGATTTGATATTCACAATGAATTGACGGTTTATGCGAAAGAATTTCGATGGATTGAGTTCTTTTTCGAGTTGCTCTAAGCTTTTATCGAAAGGATATTCCTTGCCGTTAAAGAGTACTAGGAAAACCGCTTTTTGAACAGTATAGATATAGGCTATTTCATCTGAAGTAATAGATCGGATGTGTTCACCGAAACGAATGAGATAACGGCGATCGAATTTTTTCTCTTCAGCAATAATTGCGAGTGCAAGTTTGCTATAATCGATACCATCTAATGATGGCTTCATTGTCATATTCACTTTGGCAAGTGCATTTTCTAAGTCCGCTTTTTTGAGCGGTTTTAGAAGGTAGTCTACCGCATTTACTTTAAAGGCTGAAAGTGCATGTTCGTTATATGCGGTAATAAAAATGACAGGCATCGTGGGCTTATAGTGATCGAAGATTTCGAAACAAGTGCCGTCGGCTAATTGGATGTCTGTAAAAATAATATCAGGACTAGCGTTGTTTTGGAGCCAGTCTAGAGCGCCTTCTGCGGTGTCAGCATCTCCTGCGATTTCAATAGAAGGATTGATTTCTTGAATGAGAGCCTTGAGTCTTTCCAGCGCTGCTGGCTCGTCTTCAATTAAAAATGCTTTCATCATTGACGCTTATTTCTGGTTTCGAATTAAAGGCAAATGAACGATAAATTCGTTTTCTGTTTTTATGATTTCTATTTCCTTATTGAATAGAATCCGATATCTATTTATGATATTGCTCAGTCCAACGCCAGTGCTTGGTTCCTTTTGAGATTTTTCTTGTAGATTATTTTTTATTACTAAAACATTTTCATCAGAAAGGATAGAAACATGTAGATTTTTAGCTTTTGCAATGATGTTGTGCTTGATAGCATTTTCTACAAGTAATTGCAAAGTCAGAGGAGGAATGATATAGTCTTCAAGCTTTTTATCGATACTGATCTCCACTTTTAAATTGTCTCCAAAGCGCTGTTTTTGTAGAAAAAAATAACGTTTGACCAGCTCTAATTCTTCTGCAAGGGTAATGGTTTCTTTATCTCTTTGCTCGAGAATAGTTCTGAAGTAATCCGAGAGTTGCTGCACATAATCGATTGCCATTTCTTGATCTTTGGAAATGGTACTGATTAACGTATTGAATGAGTTGAATAAGAAGTGCGGATTGATTTGATTTCTTAGCGTTTCAAATTGGCTTTGAATGCGCTCACGCTCAATGATAGATTTTTCTTTAAGCTTTTTATCTCGACTTCTAAGCAGGAGGAATATTGTGGTTGTAAATCCAATGATAAAAAGAGCAATAGCCCACCATTTTTGCCAATATGGCCTGCTAATTTCAAATGAATAACTCACTTGATCTGCATCAAACCAACCATTTCCAGAGGAGGCTTGAAGTACGAATGTATAGCTACCAGCTGGCAGTTTTGGGAAGCTTGCTTCAAGGTCGCGTGTTTCAAACCAATTTTCATCAAAGCCAATGAGTTTATATCGATACTTTACTTTTTGCTGTTGTTGCAACCATATAGAGGAGAATCGGAAAGTAAAGTGATTCTGATTAGAGTCATATTCATGAATCGAAGTGTCTTGTTTTTCGAGCATAACCAATATTTCTTCGATGCGAGGCTTAGGACGTATGATACTCGAACCTTGATTCGCTCTAAAACGAATCAAAGCATTTTCGAGACCCATCCAAATATTTCCTTCTTCATCTTTGCAAGAAATATTGAGGTAATTAGAGGTCACTTCATCTTCAAATGCAAGGAATTGAATACGCGGATTATCTGATCTGAGCACGGCAAATCCAGTTGACGTCAGCACCAACACATTTCCTTCTTTATCTGTTTCAATAGCTAGCAGATCAGGCTGCGCTCCTTCGTTGATGATTTCTCTCTTTTCTATTCTATTTCCTTTGAAACATTGTACTTGCTGATCTGAAGTTAGAAACCAAATAGCACCTTGGGCATCTTCAGCAACATCTAAAATGTTTTTCGCGATATAGGGAAATTCTTTTCCCAGAAGTCGGATTTTTCCATTTTCTAGTATAATAGGACCTTGTCCATCAGTTCCAAACCAAACCCGATTTTTTGAATCAGTAAATACAGTATAGATGTAATTAGAAATCTTATCTATTTCGTCATTGCGTTGGAAGGAGGGACTTTCTCCTTCGAGATTCACATAACATGCACCACCAAGTGTAGCGAGCCACAAGCCTTGATTAGCGAGGGCAATACTTAGAACATTATTATTTACCAGTCCGTTTTTTTCAGTAAAAATTTTGGTGCGTTTCGTTTTGGCATCGATGAATCCAAGTCCCGCGCCATACATGCCAAACCAAATATTACCACGATGATCTTCTGATAGACTAATAATTTCTTGTGTTGGATCTTTAGGTGTGGGAAGGTGTTTTACTAGTAATTGCTCATTACTGAAAAGGAGTTGATGAGAGTACACACCATTGGGGGAAGCAAACCATAAATTGCTATTAGAGTCACTGATTATGGATCTAATTTTACCAAGGCTTTCGCCATCATGATCTGTTATGAATAAAAAACGAGAATCAGAGATCAGAAGTTCGTGGGTACCGTTGCAAGCAATCAAATTGCCTTCCATGTCATAGAGTGCATCTGAAAAGGGCGTTTTACTAGTGAATGGAGAAAAGTCATTTTCAGAAGATTGCGCAAAATTATCGCTAGCGTTTTTTCCTATGAATACTTGATGGTCATCAGTAAAGCAAATAATTTGGTTGTTGGTTTGAACTATTTTAAGGATACTGCCTTTTGGAGAATTATTAATGGCTGAGTAAGGAGTATTACTGTTAGTGTTTAAATTCCACTCTGAGATCGATCCATTTTGATTTCCAAGAATAATTTTATTTGCTTCACGAGAAGGGGTAAGAGTTGTAATCAAATCGTCGGATAGTCCATTGGATTGATTGAAAAGTTCGAAAGAGCTTTCATTTTGGTTGTCTTTCCAACGAATTAGTCCACGATCAGTTGCTGCCAAGGTTTGATTTTGAATCGTGACGAAGCAGTGGATAACGTCATCGGGTAGATTGGATTCGGTATTTAATCTTTTCCAAGGCTTGTCAATGTTGCCGATGTACATGCCTGTATTGGCTGTCCCTATCCATATTCTTCCTTTTGAATCGAGTGTTATAGCTGTGATTTCGTCCTCGCAAACTTGAATAGAATTTTGGATGATGTTCGAACGGATATCAATGATTTGCAATTGTCCAGAAAAGGTGCCTGCTAGTAATTGATGATTGAATATTTTTAGAAACGAAATGGCTGTCGCATTAATTTCTTTTGCCCCTTGAGCTGGGGTTATTTGTGAGCCATTGTATTTATAAACTCCTTTGTTCGTTCCAAGCCAGAGATAGCCTGCTTCATTTTGTTGAATTTTTAGAAGATGAATATCATCAATTTTTGGAGTGACTGCAATCTTTCTGAAGTGAGGTTGTTGCGCGAAAAGAAACGCGGGAAGACAAATTATGAGAAGCAGCAGGAGGAGCTTTCTCATTTTTTCATTTTTAAATTCCCTGACACGTTCAATTTGATTGTTTCAGAAATTTTTTGATAGACAATGCGCGGGATAGTAATTCCGTGATCAGCGAGCATTACGTTGAAAGTGCTAGTGAATGTGAATGAATCCCCTTTTTTCACGAGGTCTACATTAATGATGCGCTCTTGTTGAATTCCGTGAATATTCATTTTCCCCTTTGCACGTATAGTTTGTGTTGCCTTTGCGGGGTCGATTTTATCTATAATTTTTCCTGAAAAAGAAGCCTTCGGAAAAAGATTGGATTCAAGGTAATTTTCATTGAAGTGTTCTTTTTGGAGATCACTATTAAAGCCTTGAAATGTTGTGACGTCTATATTAAAAGCGAATGTGTTTTTTTCCAAGTCGAGCAATCCTTTGAGTTTATCAGAGGAGGCTGTAATGATTTCTAAATCCGCGTTAGAAGTAAATGTTATGTTTCCAACAGGGCATTCGTAAAGGGATTGAGCATTTACTTTATTTACAAACGAAAAAAGAAAAACACCCACTATAAAGTGTTTCAAAAACCGAATGTTCATTCTGTTCTTCATAGTGGGTGATTGTTTTTTTTATTCGTCCCAAGTGATCTTCACCACTTCGGAAGTTGGGTGAGATTGGCAAGCGAGGATGTAACCTTGCTTCAATTCTTTGTCAGTTAATGCGTAGTTGACATTCATCTTCACTGTTCCTTCAAGAACTTTTGCTCTGCACGAGGTGCAGATGCCTCCCTTGCATGAGTACGGTGCGTCGACACCAATATTCAATGCAGCATTTAAAATGCTATCGCCATCTGTTGGGAGATCAAACGTTACTTCTGTGTCATCAATTCGTGTAGTCACTTTAGCTACACCGCTAAATTCTTGGCTCATTATTCTTTGTTAATTTTCTGTTTCTGGAAGTGCTTTTATTTCTGTTAAAAATTCTTCGTTGTTCCACTGGCATTCGCCTAATACTTTTTTCACCACAGCACTTTGATTATTGGTAAAGTAGGTAACAGGTATAGAAAAAATGTCGTTTTCTTTTAGTGACTCAACTCGCTTTACAATCACATTTCCTTCACCTCGTAAAATCATTCTTCTGACTAACTCTGGCTCATCGTCGGTGATAAGAATAACATTGTATGGATTGTCATTTCTCTTTGCGTATTCTAATAGATGAGGGATCTCCGCCATACATGGACCGCACCAGCTAGCATAGAAATGGACGATGGTAGGTCCTTTTACTAAGGTTGAAAGTGCAGTATGCTCATTCTCGATATTCAGAACTTTGATTTCTTCAAACTCGAGATTCTGCGCGCGACCGTATCTCGACCAAAAGAAGAGTCCGATCCCGAGTAATGCTCCAATTAAAATCAGCGTTGACTTTTTCATACACGCTTAGTCCTGTTCGATATTTTGGAAGTTCTGATACATTTGATCCATTGTCTGAAGCGTGTAGCCCGCTGGGATAGCGAATAGCGATTCAGCAACAACTTCTTTTGTTACAGCAGTTACTTCGTACTTCATAGTAATGCCTTCTACAATCATTGTGAATTCCATAGGTGTTCCACGGATTTCACCCTTCATTTCAACTGGAGCGATTTGCTCGCAGTACCATAGTTCTACACTTGTCACCACACCACTTTCATCAGCAATATCTACAATAGCTTTTTTGCAATCGTAACCAGCGATGAGTTTGCGTTCATTTACTTTTTTGATTTTTGCTCCATTGAGTTCAAGCCCCATGTTTTCAGTTGGCGAAGCATTGGTTTCCATTGGTTGAACCATTGCTGTCTTTTGTCCCATCATATCGGTTAATATGATCATTTCCTTTTTGATTGAATCTGTGATAATCGCTGTAGTGCCCATCATGTTTTTCATTAACGTGTGAGAGCGATGACCTTTGAACGATGAGGTAATTTGCTGACCCATCATCGCTTCCATTCCAGCCATTTCAGCTGGTGCTTTGAGAACTGTGATTGACGCGTCAATTTTACCTTCGAATTTTTGAGCATTTGCGATCAGAGCTGTACAAGCGATGATTGCTAGGGTGAATAATTTTTTAAGCATGTTTGTTTTGTTTAAATCAATATTTCAATAACTCGGCCATTTTCTCTCTGACCTTATCTGAATTAGGAAGCATTGCGGCTTCAAGTGTGCTATTTAATGGGATTGCAGGAACATTTACAGAACCCATAGTTTTAACTGGAGCGTCGAGAAACTCGAAGCAAGTTTCACTGATTCTTCCAGCAATGGATTGAGCAAAGCTATTCACTACGGGCTCCTCGGTTACAACAAGACAGCGACCGCATTTTCTTACTGCACTGGCAATCGCTTCCTCATCGACAGGCACAATGGTGCGCAAGTCAATAATTTCAATTTGTCCGGGGAATGCCTCGGCTGCGGCTTTCGACCAGTAAACACCCATACCGTATGTTACAACAGCAAGCTTTGTATCTGTTGATGTAGCGCTTAGTACCGTGCGCGCTTTACCAAACGGGATTACGTAATCTTCGTCTGGCTCAATCGTACGAGCGTCTTCAGTGCCCTTGACTTTGCTCCAATAAAGTCCTTTGTGTTCGAGCATGATCACAGGGTTGGGGTCATAAAACGCAGACTTTAAAAGACCTTTTAAATCGGCACCAGTTGAAGGATAAGCGACTTTGATACCTCTGATATTAGCGAGTACGCTTTCTACACTGCTGCTGTGATAAGGCCCTCCCGAGCCGTAAGCTCCAATTGGAACACGAACCACTGCGCTGACAGGCCATTTACCATTGCTCAAGTAGTAGCTTCGAGCAGCTTCGGTGAAGAGCTGGTTGAGACCTGGCCAGATATAGTCGGCGAATTGAACTTCCACAATGGGTTTCAATCCAGCAGCACTCATACCGACAGTGCTACCTATAATAAATGCTTCTTGAATAGGGGTGTTGAATACGCGATCGTCGCCAAATTTTTCAGCGAGCGTTGCAGCTTCACGGAATACTCCGCCTAGTCGCTTACCTACATCTTGCCCGTAGAGTAATGCTTCTGGGTGTTTAGCTAATAATTCTTGCATTGCAAACAATGCACTATCTACCATTACGGTAGGCTGCTTGCCTGCAGGCTCGCGTTCGCCGCGCTCTTCAGTAATCGGAGTGGGTGCGTAATCATATTTGGTCAAGTCTTCAGGACTTGGATCTTCCGCAGCTTTTGCTTCGATATAAGCTTCATCTACTTTGACACGAGCTGCTTTGAACATTTCGTTCAATGAGCTTTCTGCGAAACCGAGACCTTCCAATTGCTTCATGAATTTTGGAAGCGGATCTCTTCGTTGTGCTGCTTCGAGATCATCACGGTACCATTCACGACGAACGCCGCTGGTGTGGTGTCCGAGCAAAGGCACTTTGCAATGAATTAGATATGGTCTTCTTGACTTACGGACATCTGCAATCACCTCTTGAATGGTGTTGTAGCATTGGATGAAATCCGTTCCATCAAGTGATTTGGCTTTGAGTCCTGGATATGCGCGAGAAACAGTCATTGCATCTCCGAAACGAATTTCGGAAGAGTGTGCGCTGATGTCCCATTCATTATCCTGAATAAAAAATATAATTGGCAATTGCTTCAACGTAGCCATGTGAAGGGCTTCTGAAACTTCACCTTCCGTCATCGCGGCATCTCCGATAGAGCATACTACGATAGGACGATCATCGGGATTTTCAAAAACTTCAATCCCTTGTTTTTCTTTGTATTGAATCCCCATTGCGATACCAGTGGTTGGAATGGCTTGCATTCCTGTAGCACTAGATTGATGAGGTATTTTCGGCATATTGTCTCTTTTCAGAGAAGGATGCGAATAGTAAGTGCGGCCGCCGCTGAATGGGTCATCTTTTTTGGCCATCAACTGGAGCATGAGCTCATATGGAGTAACGCCAATGCCGAGAAGAATACTATCATCTCTGTAGTATGCACTTAAAAAATCTTGTGGTTTAAGTTGCAATCCAAGGGCTAATTGACAAGCTTCGTGGCCTCTCGAAGTGGCATGAACATACTTGCTGGTTTCTTTCGCATTTTCTTCATAAAGGTCAGAAAGATTGCGTGCGGTAGCCATGAGGTCAAAGGCTTTCAGGAGTAAGTCACTGCTGAGGCTTGCTGGTTTGGCGTTATCTGTTTTTTCTAGCGTCGACATTATATTTCTTTTCGCATGGCGAATATACGGATAAGGGGCAAGGGAATGGGGGAATATCAGTACTTTTGTTGAATGAAGGTCCCTTTTTACAAGTATCACGGTACGGGTAATGATTTTATCCTAATCAATAGAACTGATTGGGATTACCCGATTTCTGAGAAACAAATTCAGACCATGTGTGATCGCCATTTTGGAATAGGTTCGGATGGTTTAATCTTTATCGAGAAAGATCCCAAAGGTGAAGTTGATTTTGTAATGAATTTTTATAACCCTGATGGCAGTCAGAGTTTTTGTGGCAACGGCAGTCGATGCGCTGTTCATTTTGCCCATCATTTAGGGTTGATTTCAGATAAATGTACATTCAAGGCCATTGATGGTATTCATAGCGCTGAAGTCAATGGCAATCAAGTGAAAGTGGGTATGCGGGACTTGAAAGAGTGCGCCAAAATCTCTGACACGAAATATTTTCTGCACACAGGAAGTCCGCATTACATTGAGTATTTTGATCAAATTGCAGAGATCGATTTGATGAAGTGGGGAAGTGAGATTCGTTATTCGAAGGCTTATGCGCCATCTGGAACCAACGTGAATGCCGCACATTATTTGGGCAATGGAAAAGTTGCGATGCGTACCTACGAAAGAGGAGTGGAGGCAGAAACTTTGTCTTGTGGTACAGGTGTCACTGCAGTGGCGCTGTCTGTGGCATTGCAACATCCACAAATTACGTCGGTAGAGGTTGTAACTCCTGGAGGAGAGCTAGAAGTTTTATTTGAAAAAAATAGTCAACAAGAATTTAGAAATATTGTCCTTTCAGGGCCAGCACAAATGGTTTTTGAAGGCACTTTTAATTTATCGAATGAATAAACTTTTTCTTTTTTTAGCAGTGATTTTGTCGTCACTATCGGCATCCGCTATTCGCCCAGCTGGTCAGAGTTTTGCTAGAATTACTATCTTAACTTGTACTCCAGGACCCGACTTGTATTCTGTATTCGGACACACCGCTATACGCGTAGAAGATAATTTTGGAGGTGAGCAAATCGACTGGGTTTACAACTATGGAACCTTTGAGTTTTCAGATGATTTTTATTGGAAATTCGCTCAAGGAAAATTAGATTATAAATTATCGAAAAGTGATTTTGGTTTTTTCCAAGAAGAATATATCTATACTGGACGCGGCATCTATGAGCAAGAGTTGATGCTTTCTCCTGAAGATAAATTCAAGTTGATAGAATTGTTAGAAGAGAATTATAAGCCGGAAAATCGCGTTTATCGCTATGATTTTTTCTATGATAATTGTTCTTCACGTGTAAGAGATATTATCTTGAAAGCTGCTGGTAAGCCTACTTCATTTTCTTATGTGTATGCGCGTCCATACACGTTTAGACAGGCCATTCAAAATTATTTGAATTACATGCCTTGGAGTGATTTCGGAATTGATTTAGCACTTGGGATGCCCTGCGATCGCGTGATGGATAAAGGACAGGCAATGTTTCTCCCAGATAGTCTTCTCAATGAATTTAATTACGCTACATATGGGGAGGGCCCAATTGCAGCGAAGTCACAAGAACTCCTACCTTATGAATTTGAATTGAGCGATAGCACCGTATTTACACCGATGGTGGTGTTCGGGTTGTTCTTAATCGTTCAAATGATTTGGGGTTTTGTACGCTTGAGAAGTGGACGTAGCGTTGCAATTACAGATAGAGTGTTATTATTCACTACGGGCTTGGTAGGTGTGATGGTAGTTTTCTTATGGTTTTTCACAGATCACAATGCAACAAAATGGAATTTGAATATTCTTTGGGCCAATCCACTTATGCTTTATTTAGCATTTGCGAGAATGGATAAGAAATGGATTAAGACCTATTGGAAAATTCAAGGGGGAATTTGTGTTCTATTGGTGGTCGGGTGGTTTTTCCTACCTCAACGTTTACACCTAGCGACCCTTCCAATGGTATTGGGATTATTGTTTATTAGCTTGCGTCAGGTTCGACCTCAGTTTTTTGTGTCGAATCGTGGAAAGCAGGGTAGAGCGGTCGCATAATGTATATGATACTATGAAGAAATTATTGTTCGTCCTACTAGTAGTTTTATCCTTGTTTGGTTGTCGAAAGGAGCCTACCACATGGAATACAGAGGTGTTGGCTCCATTGGCAACAGGCACTCTTTCACTTTCTGATATCATTCCCGATTCCATTTCTTACATAGATGAAAATTTTTTATATCACCTTGTATTTAATGAGTCCATCTCTGATTTGAATGTGGATTCTCTGGTGACTATTCCAGACACGATTTTTTCTCAAAAATATGTGGTGCCTTTTAGCTCAGGTACGATTTCATTGCCTGCGGGCACTCAAATCATCAGTGTGAATGAAGAAATTGAAGTGGGCAATGAAGATGTCGAACTTCATAACGTTATAATGAAGTCGGGCTATTTAAAATACAAGGTCAAGTCTTATATCAACGGATATATGACTTGCGTATATAATTTACCAGGGGCAACATTAGATGGAACTGCTTTAGCCATTACCGCAAATGTTTCGCCTTCAATTGGAGATATTCCGACTATTTCTGAAGGTCAGTTTGATTTGACGGATTACACTTTTGATTTAACAGGAGAAACAGGCAATGGATTTAATCAGTTGTTTTCTATGGGAACTGTTTCGGTTTCTTCAGATGCTCCAAGCAATGCATCTGTGCAAGGTCAAGACAGTGTGGTAGTTGAATTAGAGTTTATAGACGCGAAGGTGAAATATGCTAAAGGATATTTTGGACAGCATTTATATTCATTTTCACAAAATGTATCTTTCCTAGATGACATTCAAATTCCTTCAGGAGTTTTAATGTTGGATCAAGCAAGAATGAATTTGAAGATTGAAAATAATGTAGGAGTCGATGCTCGATTTACTTTCAATGCTATTGAAGCAGGAAATGACAACGCTGCTCTTGCGCTTGATTACGCACCTTTTAATAATGCCATAAACTTGACCAGAGCGATTGATAATGGCGGGATCGTGACACCATTCATCGCAAATTATTTGATCAATGAGAACAACAGTAATTTAACGTCTTTCATTGGCCTTTTGCCAACACAATTAAATATCCAAGGGCAAATTGAAATTAATCCACTTGGTAATATTTCTGGTGCAAGTGATTTTATTTATACTGATAATCCACTGCAGGCGTCCGTGGAAGTTGATGTTCCATTGAGGGTTGGTTTAGAAGGGCTCGGACTTCAAGATACGCTAGATATTATTTTAGAACAGGATGTAACTGCTAATGGATATATCGTTTTGGTTGCGGAAAATTATTTTCCATTTTCGGCAGATATTAAATTGACCTTATTGAGCGACGAAAATTATCCGGAAGAAATCATTTTGAGCGGAGGTTATATCAATGCAGGTTATGAATCTTTTACTGGAGTAGTTTTAAATCCTTCAGTAAGTACGATTCGCATTCCTTTCACTTCGGAGCTTTTAGGTAGGCTTCGTCAAGAAAACCGAATGATCGCTCGGGTAACGTTTAATACACCTGATTTCCCTCAAGTGTATAGTTTGTATGATAAGTATAAAATAGATCTCCGCATGTTTATTGAAGCTGCGGCGGAAGTTGAAATCAGGTAACGTATGAAGAAGTTTTTAGCATTCGTTTTATTGTGTTTCGTTTTATTTGGTGCGACTGCCCAAACTCCTACGTATTGGCTATTGGATAAAGAGAGAAGTTGGCAGAAGAATGGAGGCTTGATGATTCAAGCACATGGCAATGGCAATTGGGGTAGTAATGCGCTGGACAATCAGTGGTTTTATGATATGACGATAGGAGGCCATATTGGTCCAACTCAAGAAGAGACCTTGTTTAATAGTATGGAGGATTTTAATCGAGCAGGAGGCAACGTCAGTGGAGGTTTACATTTCTATAATTTCTCGGACAGTCTTTTCGGCGGTGATTGGGGATTACAAGTAGGGGCCAGTACAAATTATTTTGCGAGTACCGGTTTTAGTCGTGATTTATTCGAGTTAACCTACATCGGAAATTACAGGCACCTTGGTGATACCATGAATCTAGGTCCGTTGTATGCGGAGTTCCAAGCTTTTCAAAAATTCGGATTTGGCTTTTTTAATAAAAATACTTTCACCAATGCGATGGTTAGCGTGGTGATGGGTCAAGATATGCAGAAGCTCGATGTGCGTAAAGCAGATTTGTTTACCAGTGCAAGTGTTGATCAAATGAATTTGATTTATCAGGGAGAGTTTCTTCAAGCGGATACTTCAAAAAGTGGTTTTGGTCAAGCCAAAGGATTAGGTATTGCATTGGATGGCGACATTAATATTCCAATGAAAGATGACAAAGGATTTATATCAATCTCTGCTAGAAATATTGGATGGGTTAATTGGAGTGAAAATACCAGCGTACAAGAGTTTGATACCACCTTTCAATGGACAGGGGTGGAGCTGCAAGGAATAGATAGTTGGGAAAACAATGTTGGTGTACCTAGTTGGCAAGACACCTTGGGGATTTCTTCGCGTTTTGAATCTCGATGGGTTCCACTTCCAGGTTGGGTAAATTTGAGATTGCTTAGAAAGCTATCTTCTAAGATTTCGTATGAGGCTAATTTGAATGTACAACCTACATCGAATGCGATTCCTCAGCTTTCCTTTGGTTTTAATCATTTTGTAGCAAAAGGTTTGATGTTGCGTGAGCGAATCAGCTATGGTGGATTTGCCCGTGTTACGATTGGATTAGAAGCACAGTGGAAATTAAGTGATCGTTGGTTTATAACAGCGGGAACGAGCCACGCGGCAGGATGGGTCAATTCTAGCGCACGGGGATTAAGCGCTTATGGAAGTGCTGCCTTTGTTATTCCATCGCATTCAATTTCAGAGTAAATTTGAACAATAATTAAAATAGATGATTCAAGAAGTTCCAAATATTAAGCATTTAGAGAATGATAATTTCTTTCTCATAGCTGGTCCATGCGTAGTGGAAAGCGAAGAATTGATTTTCGAGGTTGCTGAGAAAGTAAAGGCCATTACCGATCGTCTCGGTATTCCTTACATTTTCAAAGCCTCTTATCGCAAAGCCAATCGCTCTAGAGGGGATAGCTTTACTGGAATCGGTGATGAAAAAGGATTAGAGTTGATTCGTAAAGTAGGTGATCATTTTAATCTGCCAGTGACAACAGATTTTCACTCTGCAGAAGAAGCAGCGTTAGCTGCGAAGTATGTTGATATACTTCAGGTTCCAGCATTCTTGTGCCGCCAAACGGATATTCTTACTGCAGCTGCGGAAACAGGTAAAATTGTCAATGTGAAAAAAGGACAATTCCTTTCAGCAGATTCGATGGTGCACGCCGTGAATAAAATTAAAGAGGCAGGAAATAATAAAGTTTGGCTCACCGAGCGTGGCACCACATTCGGATATCAAGATTTGGTGGTTGACTATCGTGGCTTGCCTGTGATGCAAAAGTTTGCTCCAACAATTATGGACTGTACACACAGCTTGCAGCAGCCTAATCAGAGTAGCGGTGTTACAGGAGGAAAACCTGAATTGATAGAAACCATTGCTAAAGCTGCTGTGGCAGTAGGTGTTGATGGATTGTTTATCGAAACGCATCCAAATCCTGCAGTAGCAAAGAGTGATGGAGCGAATATGCTTCGTTTAGAATTACTAGAAGAGCTATTAGTGAAATTAGTAAGAGTTAGAAAAGCAATCCGATGAGATACATCATTTCCATTCTATTGACTGTTGCATTCTCTGCGCTAAAGGCGCAAGAACTCGCTCATACCATGAAAATTCAGGATGAGGGAAATGTTGATGTGATTGGAAGTTTTGAAAGTGTTCTTGGAGGATATATTACCATTTCTCAATCTGGGGCTGAGGATGCTGATGGAAATCACCTTATAATAAACCGCTTGGATAGCGATATGAATTGCACAGCAGGGCAAAAGATCTTGCTTTCTGATGCTACTTCATATTATCATGCAGCGGAGGATGCAGAGGGTAATATTTATGCAGTTGGAATAAATTACAATAGTGGTGATTATGATGGTGTGATCATTAAAATTTCTCAGGACGGAACACTTCACTGGATGACACATCTCGGGAATGATGATTGGGATTCATTGGATCGGGTTGTCATCATGGATGATTATCTTTTAGTGGTGGGCTGGACCTATTCAAGTGGCACAGGCTTCCAAGATTTGATGTACGGTGCGGTTGCATTTGATGGTTCAATTATCTCTGAGCAATTCTTGTCACTCGATGCGAATGTCGAAGTGGTAGATCTTGCTTTTAATGATACGGGTGAGCCTTTGTTCTTGTTGAATCAAAGAGTTGGTGTAAACTACGCATATAGTATTTATGCATGGCAAAATGATGCCTGGGTTAATGTTTTCAATGATTATACAGATGGTAATTTGATCGCTCAGTGCTTTGATATTTATCAAAGTAAACTAGCGATAGGTTATAACTATTCTGTTGATGAAAGCGACTACAATTGGGTGCTTCGCCTATTTGATGAAAATCAATTCAATACTTTCACCTTCGATCAAGGAAATGATTTCGATTATCAGTTTAGTGATCTCATTTATGATGATATTGTGTTGATGATTGGTCACCAAAATCAATATGGTCTTGGAGGACATGATATTCTTGTACAACAGGTAAATGCGGAAGCAATCTTTGTTCATGCTATTACTTTCGGAGAAGGTGAGGATGATTTTGCAAGGCACGTTATGCGTACTTCAGACGGCGGCTTTTTAGTTAGCGGAACAACAGAATTACAAGATCATACAAGAGATACATATCTTGTAAAATGGGATGAGCATGAAGTTTATGGATTTAGTTATACAGAAGCTGAAAGCTCAACGCAGTGTGATTATGTATTGAGTATTGACCATTTCCAAAATGGAAGTTTGAGTGTGCAGGTATTGAAAGATGAGATTATTTTTAATACTACTATTTCGTCGTTCTCCATATTGAATATTGTTGGACAAGAGCTAGTGGCAGGCTCGAATTCAAATCGGGTTAGCATAGCGTCTTTGCCAGCGGGAGTATATTTCCTTGCGGATAAGTCAGCGGGACGATTGCTTAAATTCTATCATCATTAAAGATGGAGTCGGCCTGGAAGAATCGTCTACCAGTTGGGATACTTCTATTCTTTTCTGTGTTTTATATTCTCATTTCTCTAGTAAATCATTTTTGCTTTCGAACTTACGGACTAGATCTAGGCATGTTTAATCAGGCCATGTATCAGTTTTCTCACTTTGAAAATGCACAGTTTACACAAGGTGTCAAAGGCGATGTCATTCCTTATTTGGGAGATCATTTTTCAGTACTCACGGTGCTCTTGAGTCCACTTCAGTTTCTTGGTGGCAGCATTACACTTTTGATCTTGCAAATTGTAGTTTTGATTTGGAGCGCTTGGATGTTGAATTTGTTGCTGCTGCGAAGGGATTGGGCGGCGACTGATCGCGCGTTGATTATGGTATTATATCTTTCAATGTGGGGAGTCGTGGCAGCGATGAGTTACGATTTTCACATGAACGTGATTGCTGCGTTTCTATTGATTCCTTGTATTTATTTTTTCTTGGAAAAAAAACTGAAAGCCATGTGGCTTGTGTTTTTGCTTATGCTTCTAACCAAGGAGAACACTGCTCTTTGGCTATTCTTTGTATTTACCGGACTTGCTTGGATTCATAGATCGGACAGGGGTTTGAGGAAGACGGCACTTTTGCTCACTATCTTTTCTATTGTATATTTTATGGTGGTTGTTGGAATAGTGATGCCATGGTTGAATGCTGGGAAAATCGCAGGGCCGTTGAAGGATCATTTTTTAGGAGGTCATGAGAGCTTGCTTGATTTTATCTATTACCAAGTGTCTCATCCCGTCGAGTTTATTGATGGGTTATTAAGAAATAGTGAAGGTAAAATAGCTTCGACGAAGCTAACGTCTATACAGTTCTTTTGCTTTGCTGGCGGGCTTTTGCTTTTTTTTAGACCGGTTTATTTATGGATGGTGTTGCCCATTTTTCTACAGAAATTTTTGAGTAATAATTCAATGATGTGGGATATCAAATATCAATATTCTGTGGAGTTTGCACCAATAATTATTCTTGGTGTGATTGCGTTAACAGAACTCCGCAGCCTTAAGCGATATCGTTTGATAATTGTGTCGATGGTAATGGTAAGTTCTATTTATTGGACCATGAGAGAAGTAGTACTCAGAGATGTCCGGTCGAATGTTTTTGCAGCAGAGCATTATCAACCTAGTATTAATCGAGAGGCCTTCAGAGAGATTGAAGCAAGCATAGACGATAAAGCTACCCTAAGTGTTTCCTCTCATCTATCACCGCATGTCTCAGAGCGGTCGGTCGTTTACGTCTGGCCAGTGGTAAAGGATGCGCGATATGTACTCATTGATAGAAATAGACTAGAACCGAATGAACATTCGGTAGTGCAAGATATTCTTCAAAACTCTGAATGGAAAGTTTTGAAGGAGCGAGGAAGTTTATTGTTGGTAGAAAGAGCTTATTGAGCGTCGAGCACCTTTTTGATATCCGGTTTGAAATATCGATCAGACTTCATCACCTTTCCATCTTCGCGATAGATTGGCTGGCCATTTTCGTCGAGTTTGGACATATTACTTCTGTGAATTTCCAGAAACACCTCTGCAATTTTATGTTGCAACCCGTGAGCGTTTAGAGTGCCACAGAGAATGTAGAGTTGGTCGCCGAGAGCATCCGCTATTTCTACGAGATCGCCGTTTTTCGCTGCTTCTAAGTACTCTTCGTTTTCTTCTTTCATCAAGTTGAAGCGGAGCGTATATTCCTTTTCAGATAGTGATGCAGTTGGAGTGTGGCGATTGGTTATTTTGAATGCATCATGAAATTCTGCAACAGCATCAATAGTATCAGCAAGGGTGAGGAGATGTTTCTTTTCCATTTTCAAATATAACCGAGTTTATTTTATGAGTTCCAACATTTCATCCAAAGCGATTTCGAGTTTGCTTCGCATGATGAGTCGTCGGAGCACTTTGCCATTGGCATCAATAGCAATAAGCGTGGGAGTGCTAGGAACGGGATATTTTTTACTAAAATCCTTTCTTGAATCATATGAGAGGAATACGCTTTTCCAAGGAGCGTTTTGTTCAGTAGCTTTTTTTCTCCAATCTGCTTCCTCCTTGTCACTGCCAATAGCGTACACTTCTACACCCATTGATTTATATTTCGCATAAATGCTTTGAAGTAGTGGTTCGAATTCCGCACAGTGATTGCAGTTGGATCTCCAGAACATGACAATCGTAACTTTATTTTTTTTGGCTAACTGGTGAAGATCAATTCTATTTCCTGCTAGATCTGGAAGTACAAGATTTGGAAACGTATTCCCAGGCTTGCAGTTTTCTAGTGCAAGAATTAAATTCTTGGTATTAGAAGACAGCGATTCATTATCAGAGCAGTCGGGGGCATACCAAGTGAGAAGATAGGTTAGACCGTTTTCATTTTTATAGTCCAACATTTTTTCAAGCGTAAATCTGAAGAGAAGAGTATTGAGCGGTTCGTTGGCCATGCTGCGAGCAAGCACCTTGTCGATGTACTGATCAGCCGAACTGTCCTCGCGGAAATAGTAATAGTAGTGATTGAGGCTTCTTACGATAGCTTGATGATGCATGATCTCGGTCGACTCAAAAGGCCAGTTATCGAGTGCATGAATTTTATTGAATTGGAATATACTGTCTATGGATGGATTGCTATTCTGCCATTCAGGAGCGATAGGTAAAGAAGCTACAGGAATGATAAATTTTGATGTAAATGAGTTTGGATATGTTTTTTTGATCTCCTGCAAGCGTTCGATCATTGAAAGCTCACTGCGAAGGTGCGCCATGTTTTTTTTATCGACAGAATCACGGCCAGAAATGAAAGGATTATAAATTTTAGCGAAGGCTTGATAGGCCAGGTTTTCGTCGTCTTTAAATTCAGGGGATGGTTCGTTGTTGAGTTGATTAACGCTACATTGGAACATCATGCTCTTTGGCATACTTTCTTTTACTACGATGAAGTCGGACCAGTTGCGGGGTCGTGTTGAGATGCGAATGCGGTATTGACCATTGACCGGCCAGTTTACAGTTACCTTGAATTTTCCGAGAGCAATTGGGGTAGTAGTGAGTTGTTTCCAGCTGTCTTCATTCCAATACTCGATCACCACTTGTTCGTTAGGTCGGTCCGACATATCCGCGATGATTCCCGTAATCTCTGTTTGCGAGAACATCGAAAAGTATGAAAGGAAGAATGAGAATAGCAGTAGAAAACGCATCATGTCATTTTGTAGGGCTAAAATTAAGCCAAAGCTGCGTTATAGGTGCACAACGATGATTCCGATGAGGGCGGGGAGGGCTTGGACGAAGAATATCTTCTTTGAAGCCGTAAAAGCCCCATATAGTCCAGCGATGAGTACACAAGTTAGAAAGAAGATGGCCGTATAGATTTGCCATTGATGATTAGAGATGAGCAGAGACCAGATTAATCCAGCAGAAAGAAATCCATTGTATAAACCTTGGTTTGCGGCGAGCGTTTTCGTAGGGCGAAACAGTTCATCAGGGAGCGCACCTTTGAAAGTTTTCTTACCAAGTGTTTCCCAAGCAAACATTTCCATGTAGAGAATATAGAGATGTTCAAGAGCGATAATAGCGATGATTATTTGCGCGATGATGTTCATGGTGCAATATAAATATATTTTGGCGAAGGGCGGCGCGGCGCAGAGCCGCCCTGCAGGGCGGCTGTACTGCCGCCATAGCGCATCGGCATTATGGTTTTGCCAATCGATATATCGATCCGTTTTTGGTGGAGAATTTTGTGATTTTTTTTTCTCCGACTAATACTTCTAATTTTTCTTGCGCAGCTTCAGTTGTTAGCTCGGAGAGCTCGGCGAACTCACGGACGGTGAGGGAAGGAAAAACAAAAAATAATCCCGACGGACTGCGGTTGTATTTCTTGGCAATAATCTGAGGCACTAATTGTTTCAATGCGGTTTCAATGGCCTCGAATTTTTGAAAACCATAAATGGTTTGTGTTTTTCCTTCTTTATTTGAAAGTATTAATGTTGGAAATCCACGCACACTAGACTTTTTACTCAAGGCAAGATCTTCTTCAAACAATATTTTGGCTGGCCCATCGAAATCCGATCTTAATTTTTTTACATCAAGATTTGCCATGGTCGCTGCTTGTGATATCACTTCCCATTTGGCAATATTCTTTTTTTCCAAGAACACCATCTCTCGCATGATGCGAAGAAATACCAATGCCTTTTCTAAATCCTGCATTTGAGCTGCTTTAAACGCAATCGAAGGTGGATATGAGGAATCGAGCGGATCTTCTAGCCAAACATCCCCGTCGATAGGCATGTTGTAATATTTGCTCACTTCGTCCCAATGATGCGCTACATCAGAAGGCTTGCTAATGCCGCCGCTATTGTAACTCCAGTCAGGCAGAAGCCCTCCCATGTGATAAATAATGCTTACTTCCTCTCCATAAGCCAATTTCAATTTGCGCAATTGTGGCTCGATTCCCCAACAAGCGGAACAAATAGGGTCGGTGAAATAGTGGATAGTAATGCTTTTCTCAGCACTGATGCCTGTAGAAGTGGTATCGCCTCCATTAGCTGCCGGAGCCTCACACACTCCCTTGGCGGGATCGCAAATCAACGGGTTGGTTTGTTCTGAAGTGCTGGGTTGACTGTTGCAACTTGTCACAATGAACAAACATAAACCGATAAGTATGTGAAGACTTTTAAGCATGGAGGAAGGGGAAATAAGTAAGCAAAAGAAGTGGAGAATGCGGGATTCGAACCAGTGACCTCTTGCATCCCGAAAGTTTTCGGGAAGCGCTCTAGCCAGCTGAACTAAGCCCCCATTTTATGGTGGGTAAAGGTATAAATCCTGATGAAATCAAAAAAAAAGAAAAAAAATGAGGAAAAGGTGCAACATTTTAAAAGCGCACCTCGTTACAATGATATATTCTCAAATCTCATAGAGAATTTGGTTTTGGTTAAGGAATAAGATTAGGCCCCTCAACGGAGGGGCCTAATTTGTTTTTAGGCTAGTCCTTTTTCTCTAAAACCTCAACGGAAACGTCGTCCACATCGACTTTTTGGCCATGTCGGTTCCAGAGATACAGTTTGAATTTATCACGTGTAGTTCTTATCTCTGGAGTGAGATATAAAGTTTCAATGGTGATCCATCCCAAACTATCCGCCGGGCCAGTGCATTCTGTCGCGTAATAGCCATAGCTGCCATTTTTTCTATCCATGGTATTAATTACAAGCGGACGCGCGCCAACTTGGGTAGTGTCGTATCGTACTTTTAGTTTTGCTTTTACCCAAAAGTGATCTTTCTCAGAGATTTCACGATAACGCTTTTCATAGAGAGGAAAGAATTCCTGATCTGTTCGGGTTTGATAGTAGGCATAGGTACTATCGAATACAACTTCTGGCGTTTTTAATTTATCATGATTCGTAAAGTCTTCATTTTCTTCCTGCTTGGAAACATAGTCCTCCGGATTATTTAATTCCATTTTACCAGTAAAATCTCGATAAATTAATAAATACTCAAGGTCTTCAGCCGTCACAGATGTCTTTAAGAACGTACGCCAATAGTATTCTTTCGTTGTGCGATAGGGATCGAGTATATACTCTTTCATCTGCCACCACTGAAATTGATTGAGGAATACGCAGCTCAAGACGAAGATTGCAACTACAGTTTTTGCCCATAATTTTTTTTCTGAAATTGCTTTTAAAGTATAGCCAATACTCAGTCCAAGCAACGGATAGATCGCAATCATAGGACGAGTGGAGAAGGCAGCACCATACCACCATTCCGACCAACTTGCAATGATGTAAAATGCAATGAAGGAATAAATAAATAGCGCGAAGAATATTGGCTTATTGTTTCGATAAAGCACTACAAAACCAATTATGGAAAGGATCATTACAGGCGTGTAGATAAGCCAACCTTTTCTGTAGCTGAATAGAACATCCGAAATATGCGGAGATAGAAAATCGAGTCCTACCCCTGGATTCTTGTAGCTGTCATATAGTACTTTTCCTGTTTTAAGATACCAATAGTACATCTGAGGAGAAGCAATCAAAAGACAAATGAGAATTGTCAACACAACCATCTTCCAGTTGCTGAGAAGCTCTATGAATCGATCTTTTAGAAGTTTGAAGGAAGTTACTTCCCAGAGTAATGGTATCAAGACAACGAATACTTCGCTTGGTTTTACTAAGGCAACAAGTATTGAAAAAATCCCAATGGGAATCAATCGATAATAATTTTTAGTTTCTCGCCAACGGATGGTATTCCAAGTGATCAATGAAACCAACATGAATAGGATGTTTACTGTTCCGAGGTTGTCAAGAGTGAGATGGTGAATGTAATTCGTTCCTAAAACAACAGTCAGCAATACCAACGATGTGATATTGTCAGACAGGTAGCGCAAGAGTATTTTTCGAAAGTAAATTAATCCAATCAGCGAATAGATCAGACCGCCAATGACAAGACCATATTGATAGGGCATGGAAAAACCATCTGTTGGAGCTCCGATCTGCGCAGCCACAAAATGCGAAACGGCAAAAGAAGGAGCATAGAATGAGGACATTCCCATCAAAAAGAAATACATGTTTTCACCTTTTTCATTAGATGAAATCATATAATAAGTACCCGTTAGCTTGTTATCTGCGTTTTGTTCTTTAAGCCAGGTTATATCAGTAAGCAGCGGATCATCATGAACGAAGGTTGCGGGTAAATAAAGATAATAGCCCAAAACATCCCAGGAGATTTCAAAACTCTTGATATTGTTGAGTCGGTAAAAGCTCATTCCGCTGATAAGGATAACGAGAATGATGAGCGATTTGATAGACTTCTTCATGGTTTCAAATGTAATTGATGTTTTGAATTGGCTTTTTGAAATAAAGGTTTTTTTGCGGAAAGCTGTTTGGGCTATCTTGCAACATGCTCCGCATCTTGGTTATGACGCTATTCACATTGTGCTCCTTTCTGAAGGGGTTTGCGTGGCATGACATCACTCTAAGTAATTTCACTCCATCCGATCCACAAGTGGTGGGTGAGTGGGAAAGATTGGTGCTCCCTCTCAAGCGGAGTGGAAATCTACTTTTGTTGGAGGGCAAAATAGATTCAATTCAAGGCAATTTTATTATCGATACAGGTGCGCCCTATTTAGTGCTGAATAGTACTTATTTTAGAAATTATGCGCTCGGTAAACAGACCTCGGTTACAAGTGTGAGTGGAGCTGTTGATGCTGCTCAGCGCGGTTTTATATCACAGCTAAACTTTGGGGACCTTCAGTATAATGCTGTGGATGCAGATATTACAGGTCTGAGTCAATTGGAGAATAAATTAGGAATAAAAGTATTGGGCTTGCTGGGTACGAATTTGTTCTCTCAATTTTTAATGAAAGTTGACATACAGAAGAGCCAATTGATTTTATACCGTTCCACAAAAGGCAGTACGATCAAATCTTCTTGGAAGGATGATTTGCCTTTGGTTTCAAGTATTGATACAATACCTAGTTTGAAGGTTGGATTCAAATGGTGTGATAATAAAATCTTTATGCCTGTGCAAGTCGCCGGTGAAAAAATGAATTGGATGTTTGATACAGGAGCAGAGAGCAATGTAATCGATGCACTTTCTAAGAAAAAAATTCTCAAGGAGTTTAATGTGACACGACGTGTTAATTTGACGGGGGCTGGTGGGCAAAAGAAGGAAGTCTTCCTTGGCACGATGAGTGAAATGAGTGTTGGGGATCGGTCGTTTCAAATGCAACCCACTATCATGACAGGGATGCAAGAAATGAATGAGGTGTGTAGCGTTTTCGTAGATGGAATATTAGGATATAGTTTTTTCTCTCAAGGGATCTTTACGATCGATTTTACCAGTCGTGAATTTTGTCTCTATCTTTATAAAGCAGAATAATATGAAACAGGTTTGTTTTTATATCATGTTTTTACTTTTAGCGTTAGCCACAAACGCTCAGAAGGGTCATTTTGAATTGGATGGAAATAATATGTTGTTGCGTGTAGAAGGCAGCTGGACTGCCCGTCAATTGGACAGTGTGCGCGCGCTTTATGATATTCCTTATTTTTCTAAAGATTCACTTTTTAAGTACTCTTATTTAGGAACACTTGCAAATGATGGCTGGAAGATCAAGAAAAAACGAGCTTCTCAAATCGTTCTGAAACGTTCGATGGTCGAAGATTGGGGTTCTTGGAACAATATGGAAATCATGGTCTCCAGAATTTTTGATACACAGATGGATGATTGGAGTGATAACAAATGGACGACAAGAGTATTTGGATTTAATGAATTTTCGGTACCGAGCGTTCGTTCGGTTTCTGACAGCACCTCAGAGTTTCGATTGATTGGTTTTGAGAATGCAAGCTCTGTTTTGTTGAGTGGAACATTCAATAATTGGAGTACTTCTGGGCCTTTTCTAAATAGAGTAGAAGGTGGTTGGTCGGCAATCGTTCCGGTAGAGGCTGGAAGGCATGAGTACAAATTTATTGTAGATGGCTCATGGATAAAAGATCCGAACAATGAGTTGAAGATCTCTGATAATTTTGGTTCATTTAATTCTGTTTATTTTAAAGAAAATTATTCTTTCGAGCTTCAGGATATGGGCTTTCAACGAGTGCTTGTGGCTGGAAGTTTTAATGACTGGAATGAGTCAAAAGCACAGATGAAAAAAGAGGCAGGTGTATGGCGTTTAAAGTGCTTTATTCCTGATGGAGACTATCAATATAAATTCATCGCGGATGATCGCTGGATGGTAGATTCAAAGAATACATGTAAGCAGCCCAACGAATTCAATGATTACAATTCATGTTTTAGTATCGGAGAAAAAACGAGTGTAGTTTTTGAATTGAATGATGCCTCGAATGCGAAGCAAGTGATCTTGGCAGGCGCGTTCAACGGTTGGGATGAAATGTCGTTATCGATGAAAAAAACGGAAAAGGGTTGGGAAGCAACGGTGCCGATTCGCAAAGGTTTTTATGCTTATCGATATATTATCGATGGTAGTTGGTACACAGATCCATCGAAGGCACAATGCAACAGTAGCGAACCAGGTCAAAAAGATAATTTTGTTGTGGTTGGTCCGAACTATCATTTTGTGCTTGCAGGATTTGAGAATGCACAAAGAGTTAGTGTCAGCGGCTCATTCAACAATTGGGATCAGGCAGGATATACTTTGAAAAAAGAAGGCAACACCTGGGTGCTGCCTTATTATTTCGAACCTGGAAAGGTCTCTTATAAATTTATCGTCGATGGTCAATGGATTTTGGATCCAGCAAACCCCATTAAAGAAGAGAACGAATTCGGAACTGGAAACTCCGTTTTCTGGATGGAGTAGAGTTTATCTCAATACCACTACAATACCTGATTTTTCAAAGGTTTCAGAAGAACATTCTCCTCTGTAAGTAATGTAGTAAGAATAAGCTTCGTTTGCTACATAGTGCTCTCCATCTTTGTATGATCCGTCCCAAGGTTTCTCGAGCTTATCTGTTTGGAAAACAGGATCACCCCAGCGATTGAAGACCGTCATAGAATATTCTGCAACGTCGGTCCCAAGTGGTAAGAACACATCGTTCAAGTTGTCGTTGTTGGGCGAAAATGCATTTGGAATAAACAATGATGGTGTGTACTGATTGACAGAAACCTTGATGATTCCATCTTGAATACAACCATTTTCATCAGCATATTCATAGCAGTACTCACCTTCTTTATTCACGCTGATATCTTGAATAGTATCACCTTCACACCACTGGTAATAGCTGCCACCAGCGTAAGGAATGCTCAGAGTTAGATCGCTTCCTTCACAGAATTCAAGAGATGTAAGGTTCATTGTTTTTTCACCCACTTCTACAGTGAATGGAACGTTGGTCACGCAATTATTATAATATACATTCACGTAATAATCTCCTGTTTCTGCGATGGTGATTGAAGGTGTCGTTTCACCATTTGACCAGAGGTAGGTAGTGCCAGCGCCAGGATCAGCTGGTGCGATAACCACAGCATCATCATAATGACAAATGAATACCTGATCTGGAATTTGAACATTTGCTTCTTCAATGACATCAAGTTCTATCGAGTGGCTGTCTTGTGCATTACACGTTGGTTCTGTTATCGTTAATTCAATCGTATAAGATCCAGGAGTGCCGAAAGAATGTGAAGGATTTTCGAGTTGGCTTACCGTACCATCATCGAAAGTCCAGAGATAGGTGAGGTCATCCCCTGAGCTAAGATTTGTTGTGTTGATATTCATGATACTGCAATCACCAAATTGAGCGACTTCAAAGTCTGAATTGATTGGAGGTGCAGGGATGATTGTAATTTCAGTAGCTGTAGTGTCTGTACCTATGCAAACATCTGTAGGCAAGGCGATGAGGGTTACAGTATATACTCCAGGAGTATCATAAACGTGTGTTACGGAGTTGCCCGATTCACTAGGGCTGCCGTCGCCGAAATCCCATACATATTCACCTGCAAACCCACCGTTTTCGAATAGGAAATTGGTGCCGGTACATCCATTGTTGTCGTCGATATCTATTAATGCTATCACTTCATTGATTACTTGGAGCACTTCAGTAATAGAAGAGTCGCTATCACAACCGTTATCTATAGCGGTAAGGGTGAGTTCATATTCACCAGGTTCCGTGTAACTGTACACAATGTTTTCTCCTTCCATTACAGTGCCATCGCCAAGCGTCCATACATAATTTAGGAAGTCATAACCAGTAGTGTTATTAGTCGTGATAGTCATATCCTCGCAATTGTAGAGGAAGTCGAAAGAAGGAACATAATCAACTGGAGTGCTGATCGTGATTTGGAAAGAAGATGTATCCGCAAGATTGCAACTGAGCGAGTCGGATGCAATCATTACCACATCATAGACACCGGGAGTATTGTAGGTGTGAGAAGGTTCGAAAGCATCGCTCACTGTTCCGTCACCGAACGACCATTCGAATTGGTCTCCTGTACTGAAATTTTCGAATTGCACTACATAAGGAGCGCAACCTGAAAGGTCAGGTGCGGTGATTGCCGAGTTGACACCACTTACGTCAAAATCGATTTTAAACACACCGATATCCCATCCTCCATTTTGTGTGTTCGCCCAAGCACCGGGAGTGGTATTGAAACCTCCTCCAGAGCAAACTGCTTGATAGACCGTACCATTTTTATCAAA
>JAIXWP010000091.1 GCA_027491215.1 Flavobacteriales bacterium
AAAATTGGCGGACTTCTATCTTACCCCAAAGACGCAGAGAGACGCAAAGCTGTACTAAAGCAATGAACTGCTCATTTCCTGAAGGCTCTATCACGAGCTAGCTTGCCTTTATTAACATTCATCATGATGAACACTAAAATCAAAAGCAATATTATTGAGACTTAAAAAGGACTTTACGTTATCCAAGCAATTCACATCAGAAAACGTACTTGATAATTTAGCTAATAGAAGTTGTTTACTGTCTTCTTCTATTTCGAGTACACTATAAAGTACTCTCAAATTTTCTTTCTTAACTGTAACAAAATATTCGTCTTCAGTTCTATAATCAAGTCTCCAATAGTCAATGACTAAATCGTCATTTTCAAAATATGCATAACTATTTATATTTAGACTAGCATCTTGATAATCGTATAGCGTCACCTCCAATTTTGTATCGACTGTTGAAGCTTCTATCAAATTATTGGTTTCACTTTTTGTGATCGTAGTTAGATCATTTTTTAATCCTTTTGTTTTACTTTTCGATCCATCGCTTTTCGACATTCTTGTTTCTTTCAATTCGCTAACAAGTTGCCAGAAAAACTTCTTTTGATTTGCGGCATCTAGATCATCAAGCTCATATAAACGAATTACTCTACCAATTAAATATTCAAACTTCACCTTCATGCTTTGTAGTGAGAATTGAGCATATGTCGGCTGCAAATTTTGCCTTTGACTATCGAATCTAGATGCCATCTTTACAAGGACCTCTTTCAGTGGTTCTTGTTTTAATTCTAGGCCCAAGTGCGAACGCAGTATTTCTTCAATAGGTGTCTCGTCTGAAAATCCGTGTTGAAACATTGATTAATGTATTAGTCAATTATTGAATAAAGGTAATTACTAAAGTCTTGTAAGCTTGATGCGGATGGTTGGAGAAAGTGCTCTCTTATTTATTTGTATTTCTATGCTTTCACTTTACCATCGCTCTGCAAGTTGGAATATGTCGAACTGGAAAGTTGCAAGAGTTTGCAATGAAACACATTTTATTCGCTTCTTTATGTAATTCGTTTGCTCTGTCAACTTGTGCTTTGTCGGTTATAATTACAATTGGTCGTAAAACAACTTCTGTAAAGTGTCCGCCATTTTCTACTGTTTCTTTCATCGTTCCACTTGCATTGTCTTTATAGTCAAGAACGGTTATTCCATTTACAGAACATAAATGCAAATACCACAACATATGGCAACCTGATAATGATGAAACTAAAAGATCCTCTGGATTATGTTTGGAATTGTCGCCAAGAAACGCCGGGTCTGATGAAGCCAAAATATCCACTTTGTTTTCAATTGAAATAGTATGATTTCGGTCGTATGAATTATAGCTCTTTGTCCCAAGTCCTTTGTTGCCCGTCCAAATTATAGTCGCATTGTAATGATGTTCTTTTGACATAACGGATATTTTTAATGACTAGTTAACCTGTTGGTAGGTTTTTTTAAGCGTCTTTTACGGCTTGGCGCTTGGCGCAATGGGGGATTTTTAGTAAAAAAATCCATAGAATTACTGCTGTTGAACCTTGCACAAATGTTTCATAGAAGCACTTCAGCCGCCATATTGCCAAACCGATGTTGGCGGTAGTGTTACTTTCAGAAGTCTGCCAGTTCATAGTTTGTGCTTCGCCCGCCTTGTTGCTCCTGTCTTAATATTCCCTTGTCGATTAAATCCTTGATGTCTCTTAGTGCAGTGTCAGGTGAGCATTTTGCAATCTTTGCCCATTTTGATGATTTTAGTTTTCCGTCAAATCCGTCAAAAAATTTGTTTAACACCAATCTTTGTCGTTCGTTAAACTCCGTGTTTTCGTGAATTTTCCAGAAATCGGTTTTACGTAAAATTTTCTGCAAAGTCGCTTCTGTTGTTATAAGTGAATTTTTAAGGCAATGTAAAAACCAGTCTAACCAGTCTGTTATGTCTCCACTGCAATGTTGAACCTTTTGAAGAATCTCGTAATACTGTTTTCGCTCAACCAAAATTTGGCTTGACATACTGTAATATCGTTCTGTCGTTTTGTCTGCACGGGCAAGCATTAAATCAGAAATTGCTCTTGCAATTCTTCCGTTACCATCGTCAAATGGGTGGATTATAATAAACCAGAAATGGGCAATTGCAGATTTGAGAACAGGGTCACTAGGGGAGTTGTCATTGAACCATTTTAAAAACTTTTCCATTTCTTCTTTCACTCTGTTTGCAGGAACTGCTTCGTAATGGACTTTTTCTTTTCCCATTGCTCCCGATACTATTTGCATCTCCCCTGTTCGATAGCGTCCAACTTCTATTTTATGCATTCCACTGTGTCCTGTAGGAAAAAGTGCCGAATGCCAGCCAAACAGTCTCTTGTTTGTAAGTGGCTTCTGATAGTTTTGAGTTGCATCAAGCATCATCTCTACAACACCTTCTACGTTTCTGTTTGTAGGTACAAGTCCTGCTATATTAATCCCCAATCGTCTCGCAATGGATGAACGCACTTGGTCATAGTCCAGTTTTTCTCCTTCTATTTCAGATGATTTAATAACGTCAAGCGTTAAGGTGTTAAGGGTCGCTTCTTCCTTAGTCTTAAAACCGAGCGTATTCATTTGACCAATAATCTTACCTTGCAAGTTGCGGACTTCACCAAAGATGGCATTGATGTCAGTTTCCCGCCAAGAAAAGGTCGTCCAGTTTTTATTTTGGTAAATGTATTTTGGCACTGTCTAAGGTTATTGTTGCGGCAAATATAGTCTTTATTCTCCGCAAAAATGCGGAAATTAATAAAATCATTCTCCGCAAGTCAAAACAAGTTTGAGGTCCTTTTCTTAGCCAGTCTGTTTAATAGAAAGTGTAGTAAGAACATTACCGCCAACATTTTCGGTCTTTGCGTTCAGGCGGGTTTCGGAGCACAAAGCTGTGAACCTGCACTGAACTTGTATAGAAGCATCAAGCTCTCCCTTTTAGACGCGTCACCCCGCCTGACGCAAACCCCGTTATAGCGGTTCGTGCTAATCGTTTCGTCCTATTCATTGTTTTTTTATTTAATCAGTTTGTAGCGATAAAAACCTTTATCCGTTAGGGCTCTAATAAAATATGTTCCATTCGAATAGTTGGAAAGGTCAAACTGGCTTTCGGTTGTTTCTTTTATTAATTGTCCTTGTAAGTCGTAAACCTTTATACTTTCTATGGTTTGATTTTGTATTTCAATATTAACAAGTCCATTCGTTGGATTTGGATAAATAAAAAAAAATTCGCTTTGTACTTCGTTAAAACCCAATGTTTGTGAGCAACTAATTATGTTGCCATGATTCTCGATAGCGGTAAAAATTTCTTGCTCAATCGAATAGAAACTTGAATTATTGTTGGTTTGATAGTCATTTCCAACGCCATTATTGATAAAAACAAAACCAACATTTCTAATAGAATCGAAATACGCATCACTTACTAAGCCATAAGCTTCTCCTGTATGGCCAAACATTGACGTACTGCCAGGCAAAGCGATATCATTTCCGGGAGTGGAAGTGATCCGATGAATACCAAGACCCCAGCTTCTGAAAAGACCGTAGTAATTATTTCCATTATTGCCGTTAAAAGTCCACTCATTAGCAAGCATGGCGTTACATGACTCTTCCGTAAGAAGAGTATCTCCATTATAATTCCCTGAATTCATTAACACAAGAAATATTTTTGCCAAATCCTGCCCTGAACATCTAAAGCCGCCCTGTGGCCCGAACCGACCACCATTTGTACCTGCGACATATCCGTTGAGATTGTTGAAGACTGGCTGTATTCCCTGATAATCGTCAGCTTGAGGTGTCCAAACGCCATTGATCTTTCTATACAAAACTGCCAACTGGTCGATATCTGCTAAATCATTGAGATTAAATGAAGCATCAATTCCTAAGGGAATGGAAATATTTTGCTCGCAATAGACATCAAAACGAACGTTTGAGACTTTTTCGATAATTGTTCCGAGAATAACGTAATTAACGTTTGAATAGTTGAAGTAAGTTCCCGGCACTGTATTGTTGAATTGTCCCGATGTATAATAAGTTCCAGTTGGGTTCAGTAGCTCACTTAAATTCGGAATCGGATTATCATTAACCGTTGCACTCAGAAAGCTGCCGTAAGTTGTACCATCAATAATTGAAGAAGTGTGGGTTAAAAGCATTCTTGTGGTAATAGGGCTTGTTGGATGATTTGGATTTTGAACACCATAACCCAAAATGGAGCTAATATCAGCATCTAAATCTAAAAGGTTCTGTTCTACAAGTTGCATAACAGCAATTGCAGTTATTGTTTTAGAGACACTTGCAATACGGTATTTTGTATCTACTGTTGAGTTTATATTTCTTGATAGATCCGATTTACCGATGGAAATATTTTCGATTATTCCATTTTCACAAAAAACAACTAATGTCCCCCCCATCATATCGTTATCGGTCGAGATAATGTTGAATTCATCGGTTAAAGTCTGTGCTTTAACAATAGAGGTCAAACTTAAAAGAGTTACTAATATGACGCATGTTTTTTTCATGTCATTAATTTTAAGCGTTCTTAATTGAATGTTCGTTCATATTGGATCGAGTCTGTTTTAGCATGAACGCTAACGGTTTTCGGCTTGGCGATGTGGCAGAATTTTAGCACAAAAGTTCAATCGAAGAACTGCACTTGAACCTACCACAAAACTGTGATACGAAGCACTTCACCCGCCATTACGCCAAACCGCTGTTAGTGGTAGTTTTTTATTTTCTCTCCAATATAATTTAGTGCTTTGTCGTATGTTTCAATTCCGTGTCCTACGTTGTCGTAAATTTTTGTTTCTTTCAGTGTCTTAATCTGTCTTTTGGCATTATCAACCGATTTTTTATAAGGAAATAAAAGGTCTTTGTCACCAACAAGTAAAAATGTCTCTACTTTAACTTCTTCAAGTTGCCTATCCATATAATAAGGCTTTTGCGTCTTGTCCTTATAGCGAATTATTGCGAAAACTTCATAGTCCACAAGCATTTTTTCTGAAAAGTCCGAAAGCTTGTGATTAGGTTTGGAAAAAACTGCTTTATCAAGAAATTTCGATACATTTTTTGGGGTCGGCTTTATAATTGGCAGAAGATTAAAATAGAGATTCTTAAAGATCAGGGAAAAGGGTTGTAAGCAACCGGGGTTTAATAAAAATGCTGCCTTTATTCTTTCTGGACTTACTATTCCAAATTTCATACAAATCAGTCCGCCAAATGAAGCTCCAGCAATGAAAGCATTGTCAATATTTAGTCTGTCAAAAACTTCGGCTGCCCAGATACCATAATCCATTGATTTAATGTCTGGTGTTGCACCGTCACTTAAATTTGGAAGTCCATTAGTCTCGACCATAAAAATTCTCATTTTATGATTTAAGTTGTCAAGACCTTTGTCAAAGTCCCAAATTAATGAAGTAGTTCTTGCTCCAGGGAAAATAACTAATGTGTCCGAGTGTTCTTCTTTTGTGTGAATACCCCAAACTATTGTTCTACCAAGCGAAGTTTCGATTTCGTAACGCTCATATTGCCTGCCGTTATTTTTTTCTAATTGTGATACCCAATTTTCAAAATAGTTTCGGTCTGTTTTTTCGTCTTTGAAGTGTGACTTACTGTATATTTTCATTTCTCTCTATGATGTCATTTAAAATTACCACTAACGGATTTTTGGCTTGGCGAAGGTGGCGATTTTCACCACAAATGTTGATGCGGAGAACAAATGTTTGATTAACCACAAATGCGTCTGCGGTGCACTGAACCGCCACTTTTGCCAAACCCGTGTTATCGGCAGACAAATCCGTCTTTTCGTAATTTGTTATCGCTTTTTGAAGCCTTAATAGAAATTGGTTTGTTGTTCTTTCAACCATTTTGTTATAAAAGCAATCTGTCCTGTATGATATGAGAAGTGTTCTGTAATGTGTATTAAAACTGAAATGACTGTTTCCTGTTGATTCTGTATGTGTAGAGTCCCCAACAATTTGTCACTGGTAACTGATTGAATGCAAAAGCGTAATTCTTCGCCTAAATTATTCATCATAAGTATAAGTTCTTCTTTACTATGTGTTTTATCAGCATCGAATTCTAATTGCCTATTTCTCACAAAAGGTTTTCCACCAATATAGTCAAGAATCCATTGATTCAAATTGCCATTTAAGTGTAATACCAAATTGCCAACACTATTAGATTGATTATTTGGGCGATACCAAATTTCTTCTTCGTTTAACATTTTGAGGCATTTTATGACACGAGGGAAATTTTCATCTATCAAGTATCTTACAATATTATTGATTAGAGCATTCCGTAGTTGAGTTTCATTGTTATTCATAATACGTTCATCTATTTAAATTTTTTGTGAATATAAATTATTGTCCTAGTTTTCCATTAATTGTATTCCTTTTCTAACTGGCGTCCAATGCTTGCCGATAAAGACTCCATCGCCACACCAGAAGTGCGGATATCTGTCTTAAAAGTACATCTTTTAATTAAATATCAAACTGGTTTAATTGAGTTTAATTCCTTTGGCAGTGATTTGTGTTGTTGAGTTCGGGGTTTAGAGTTCGGGGTTTGGGGTTTGGGGAAGTTTTTTAGTTTGGGAGTTAGAGAGTTGATTTTAGTGTGAGACTGTGAAAGTGTGAGACTGTGAGAGTGTGGGAGTGTGGGAGTGAAACGGTTAGGCACCTATCCCTACATCGTTGTAGATTTGTC
>JAIXWP010000124.1 GCA_027491215.1 Flavobacteriales bacterium
TATCTCGATGAAAAAACTCGATTTGGTAGTGCTAGGTTTTCGCATGACGATGAGCTTGAGCCATATCTGAATGACCAAACCAAATCAGGGTTTTTCATAGGTGACCAATTCATATATTCCAAACAGGGACACTTGCTAACCACTGCTGGAACAAGAGGCGGCAAAGGCGTAAATATCATTTTGCCCAATTTGCTGGGTGTAGGAGGCTTTAAAGGCTCATGGGTAGTAATAGACCCAAAAGGGGAAAACGCCGCGGTAAGCGCCCGCATACAGCGCGAAAAGGGGCGTAAAGTTGTCATCCTCAACCCGTGGGATTTGCTAAACCTCGGCTCGGACAAATACAATCCATTGGATCTTCTTGATCCAACTAGCCCGAACGTGATCGATGATGTGCAACTGATAGCCGAAACCATTGTACCAACAACTTCGAAAGGTGACGTTGACCACTTTAATGCTCGCGCTCGAACGATCATTTCAGGATTAATCCTGCACCTGATTACTAGCGATAATCCTAATTACGATAAAACGCTTGCCACCATTTGGGAATGGCTGCGTGAACCCATTGAAAAATGGAATGAACTTCTCGTTGAAATGAAAGGTAACACCTCCAAAAATGGAGGTGAGATTTGTGAAAAGACTGCGGATGAAATCCTTGCACTCATGGAAAATGGTTCTCGTGAATATGCCTCTGTTATGAGCACAGCACAGAAGTGGACGGATTACTTGAAATCGCCCGCCCTTCGCGCTTCTATGAGTAACTCTTCTTTCAAGGCAGAAGAGTTGACCTCAGGTAATGTAACCCTTTATATCATCATCCCTGCTGACCGTTTAAAAACGCATTATCAGTGGCTAAGACTTCTCGTTTCTGCACTAATGAGAAGTGTTATTAGGAAGCCAGATCAACGTGTTTGCTTTTTGCTGGATGAATTCTATGCCCTTGGTTACTTGTCGGAAATTGAAGTTGCCCTTGGAGCTTATGCAGGATATGGCGTTTCTGTTTGGGCTATATTACAAAACCTTGTTCAATTAAGGGATATGTATGATGGCAATTGGGAAAACTTCATTTCATCGTGTGCCGTTCGCCATTTCTTTAATTTGAACGATAATACAACTCTTGATTATGTGTCAAAACTCTTCGGGCAAAAATCAATTCCAACTTACCAGCAAACACCTACAGGCATGCAGGTTTCGGGCGCGACAGCACGTCCACTTATTACAACAGACGAATTGAGAAGAGCATCAGCCAATGTTATTTTTACACTTGTCGATCAATTACCAGTTTCGATCTTTCCAAAAGTGCCATACTACAATGTACTTACTGAAGGAAAGGACTTCGATCCGAACCCGTATCATAAAGAATAGATACCAAAGTATATACTTTGGAATATTCTATGCGATATGCACATATATGCGCATAACAAGTTCTAACAACTGGTTATTGAATGCTCTAGGTTTGAAGCGGGTAATCAATAAGGTTTAGATGTTTAGGTGAAAGCGCCACAATCTCGGTTGTGGCGTTTTCATTTATTCAAAACTCGGTTTGAAACTATGAAGATACTCAACTGCCTTTTGTGCATGTGACGCCGCGTTTACAATAAACTTCTTATCATTCTTCAAAACGGTAAGCCATGATTGAATGTAAGCCGCGTGTCCTTCATGTGATTCAGGCTCAAGACCAAGATCACTTGAAAGAAAACAAGAGCCTAATTCAGCCACTAGTTCTTCTTTAGCGTATCCCTCATCACCAAAATGTTTACGACCAAAATCTCTATCCAATCTTTTCGGGTGTCGAGTCCAATGAACCATCTCATGACTAAGGCAACTGTAATAATTCAAGGCGCTATAAAAACACTCAAAAGGTGGCATTTGTACTTTGTCTTGAGTGACGGAATAATAGGCCTGATTGCCCCCATGAGTGATTTCTGCCATGGTGTCTGCAAAGAACTTCTCAAGTTCCAATATTCGTGTTTCTTCATTTGTAGGCTTGAATTCTGGGACATTGTAGTATGGCTCTGGCAAGCCTTCAATCTGTGCAGCATTAAATACCGCATAGCTTTTTAAAAATGGAATGTTCTGTCTCTTTTCTTCGCCATTTTGATCCTTATCCACGATTGTAAATGAATCCGCGAATACTACTTGGGTAGCTTTCTCGCCCTTCTTCACATGCCCCTTTAATTCAGCCGCTTGTTTAAACGTCATCCAATACGGGGTTTGATAACCTCGGTCTGCGGCCTCCGCCCATAGCATGATAATATTCACACCTGTGTAAGGCACATTGTTCCAACGCAACGGTCGATTGATCTTACCTATTAGGTTGTCCGCGTCCCAAGGTTTCCGCCAAGTGAGCTCTCCGCGTTCTAAGTCTGCAATTATTTTGTTTGTGATTTTGGAATAGACATCTTCCTTTAAAGTTGTCTGGCTGGTCATTTCTATCCCCTCTTTCTGAGGCATTCTTGCCTCGAATTCAGGATATTATAACGAAAAATAAAGAGCCGATCAAGTGGATTATTTCGTTAATATAACAACAGATTCATAATAGCTGTCTAATGATCTTGGCCTTGCATTTTTGTTCTTTTTATCAAGTTCAACATCTATTGATTCCTTTACTTTGAACCCTGCGGATAATGCCAATTCATGAAATATTTTGTCACATTCTACCCTGTACAAAACCTCTCGAGACTTAAAGGAATAAAAAACAGACTCTTTGCCAATAATGTAAATCACCCTGCCTTCTGTTTTCAGCGTCCTGTAGCATTCCTCCAAAGACTTTTTTAAATTGAGATAATAGTGTAAGGTCGGTTCTGCCTTGATTTTGCGAAGCTCATCATTTTTGAGCCATTCATATAACTTTATGATGCTCTGTGGTAGTTCATCTACCTTTTTTACCAGAGCACTATTCATTGAACCAACGCTGCTATTCTCAGCCATTTTTATCATCTGTTCAGACATCAACCCCAGAGCTGTTATTGAAACTGACTTCCCAATCAAATAGTCTTCTCTTCCAGAGGAGGCTGGCAAGTACGGTGGGGATGTTAAAACGAGGTCAATACTCTTATTTTTAAGTGGAAGGTCTGTTGCATTTCCATTAATGATTTGGGCATTATTTAAGCTCAGAGAATATGCTTTTTTTAGGAGATCAGCTATTTGGATCGCCTTAATGGTGTAATCGATGTTTCCAACAACAATTTTTTCAATGTCTTGCTTCTGAATTTCTAAGGCAAATCGACCAACACCTGTCCCCATCATTCTGATATTGAATTTTCTCGAAAGTGCATCTGAAATTGCAGTTTGAAATAACTTTTTACTGCCGTTCAGTTTTGTCAACTGGGAAGTAAGCTTGATAATTTGATTTTGGAAGTTTTCCTTTTCGACAAGGGTGTTATCCCGTTCGAATTTTCTGCTAATCCAGCTCGGAAACTGATAGCTTATTTTTTTACCGCTTGGAGAAACCTTTTCAAATTTCAACCTTTCCTTTTGAACCTCGCTCGTTTTAATATTTAAAGCCAAAACCTTCGCTTCGGATATTAAACAAGACAACGAATCAATATCAACTCCAATAGAGTTATAGCCTAGGAATGAGCTTTCAATTAGTGTTGTTCCACTGCCAACGAATGGATCAAGAATTATTCCGTGACTATTACTTAACTCGGTAACAATTAGTGACCGAATCATCCTCGGGAAAAATTTGGCTTTGTATTTATGCAGACCATGAACATGTGGACTAGAAGTTGAAGCCTTGTAAACAAGCTTTTTAAGTTTTTCATCCTTTGATTCACCGACAAGATATTGGCCAAGAAGACTAATGTCATTCTCAGAAATAGAGTTTGACTTCATTGAAGATAAAAGCTCACCACAGGCAAATAGCGGTAATAGGCAATAATGTTTTTTGCTCTCAGTTACAAACTCATTCACATAAACCTTCCCGCGTGAATTTGAATCAAGCTTCGTTGTCCAAATTTCCTGAACAAAACTTGTTTTCAAAACAATTTCTTGAAGCGCTATATGCTTCCTTAAATTTCCTTGAAATCCTACGATGTCATGCTTTCTGCAATTGGTGTAAAAATGTGCCGGCTTATTCGAAGAATTAGAAACGGTAACATCTTCAACATCTTCAAGAAAAAAGCAGGCTTCACGCTTAGCTAAAGAAACATCACCTGCCAACTCTACATTAGCCCTTAGTTTTAGAAATATTTTCATTTTTTTTCTCCAAATACAAAAAGTTCTTCAAGCCATGGATCACGTGTATGTGATTGACTTAACGCGATTATTCCGTCGAAAAGATTATAAACTCTAGAGTCACTTGGCAGATCGCGAACATATCTGGCATTTCCTGATAAATCATTTGTCCAAACGATGTCCTTCAAGGCTTTCAAATACTCTTCAAAATGACGTGCCGCATGCAAGTTTGAAATGATTCCAACTTTGAAATCCCATTTCGTCGTTATCGGTTTCCCTTCTGCTCCCAATTTCAGAACTTGATAAATTCCCTTTTTAATATCGTCTGTACGATCCATTCCTACACTTGTTTTTGAGTCAGAAATTGACTCAAATCCAGCTCCAACTCGTCGTTTTTTCCAGCCATTAGGAATTGGACTGGGCGTTCCACAAGCATTTGTAAGCCAAAAAATCTCGGTGTTACGTTTCGGGTAGTATGATTTCATAGCTTCAACCCAAAAGTTGTGATACAAAAGCAGAAATCCTTCGTTTGACTTTATCAAGTTTAACAGGCCTTCATATGCCCAAAGAGAATTTGATTCCCCTCTTTTTCCCAACGAAAAATATTGGGCTTTCCAAATTCCCCCATCTTGAACTGGGATCATTAGGTCAATTTCCGTATTACTAAGCTGTGAGATTGTTGTTTCTTCATGTTCCGAAGTAATAATTTCTCCTTCGCTTTCCTGAGTTATTCGATCTGATTTTGCGCTTAAGGGAAGAATGCATAAGGGGGATGCCTTAATCTCTGCAAAAAGTATTTTATTACTTGTTTGGTCTAAAATAATAGCATCGACGGGCTCTACACCTCGAAGAATTACCTCCGATCTTCCTAGATATTTGAAAATACATTTATAAAATATCAAAAGTAATTTCGCAGAGGCTGTGCCTATCTTCCCAGATGTTGGCTTGTTGCTAGGATTGAAATGGAATTCATTGGTAAGTACATGTCGAGGGCAACAATTTGTGTAATGAAAGAAAATTCTAGGATCTTCATGGGGACAATAAAGCCAACCCGCATGAGCAACCATGGAATAGTATTCAGCAGATGTCACTAAATCGTAGCAACTAGAAAGTAGGATATTTACGTCCATTCCCTTTTCATTGGAAATGCGAAACGACTCCTTGACCAAGAACTCTATTAAAACCTCCTCCTTTGGATTCACGTTATCTATGCTGGATGAACGTGTGATTATTTCATCTATCCAATTATCTATTTTGCTCATCTTATTCCTATTTCATACAATGATTCTTACTAAAAAACAAAGGACGGTCAATCGAAGGCGAATGATCTACTTTCGATTGACGCATCATTAAAAACTCATTCAAGTCTTTTGAAGTTGAATAGTGGTGATTCATTGTCCCTATAGTAAATCCATGAGGCTCAAGGATTTCCGCAAACAGATTTGTACCATTCTCACCAGCTAAATCGTTGTCTAAGAAAAGTAAAACTTTTGACACTTGATTCTTTCGTTGAATAAAGTTTTGAGCTGTTTGCTGAACAAATGATAGTGAGTTCAAAATGGTAAATTCGCAATTCGGGATTGAAATATCACTCATTTCTAAAAAGCTCAAAAAATCCCAGAACCCCTCAAAAACAAGGACTGAGTTGGACAAATTGTTTTGAAACGTCGTGGGCGCTTTCTTGCCTATTACTGTTTTAAAATTAGAGCCGCGCTGTGGATTAGGCACGCTAAGCTCCCAACCCTCTGAATCATTCTTGAAAGCAAAGCCATTGAGGGTTTTTCCGCTCTCATTATCCCTAAAATATGCTTGTTTGAGGTATTTAGAAGCCAGTGAATAAGAGATGCCACGGTTTGTCAGTTCTTCTTTGAGGCTTGGAAGCCAAATTCTCGAAGGATTTTTAATCAATGTGAATCTTGCTGTTGTTGGTTTCGTCTTCCTTTCTGGCTTTTCGCAAAAAGCAGTCAAAGAATTTTGATTGTCTTCAGAAAATGTCTCGAGTTCGGCAAGAGCTTTTTTAATGCTTTGTCCATCCATTCGGCTTAAGCCCTTAAAGTCTAGCCATAAGTCTAATGTGCTTCCACCCTTACCACAACCGAAATCATACCAAGTATTCAATTTCAAGTTTACTTTGAAACTCGGGGTTTTCTCGTCAGGTCTAAATGGTGAATAATACCAGACTTCATTGCCCTTCTGCGCAGATTCACCGCCTCCAAGATGCTGGACAATAGTTTGAATTGGAATTTGTTTAGCCTGCTTGATGTTCATTTTGGTCGTCCTCTCGGAATAAGGGTAGCTGTCTTCTTGCTGCTTCACGTTTTTGAAGCTCCTCACGCAAAGCATGATCCTCGGGTGTGTTTTTCTTCACCCAAGTTTGAACCATGTCAATTCTGTTGCCTTTCACGAAAACCTTGGGATTAATGTAATAAATATTTGGAGCGGGACTTCTGGCAATAATTTCAGCGTCTATCAATTCGGCAAGTGCCATTACAATGGTTTGTCTGCTCGTATATCCAGTTACCTTAGAGGCTTCCTTATTGTCAAAAATAACTCTTTCGTCGTTGAACTTTAATGCGGTTACGAAATATTGAAAGAGCTTTAAGGCGCGGGAAGACAATCCAAAAACAACCGCCAGATAGTTATTGTAAATTTTAGTAAACTCTTCTGAATCTACCCGCTCAACTACCCAAGAGCGCATGGTTTTGTTTTCCTGCACTTCGCCAGTCTGGGAATCATAAACGCTATATGCTGCGCCGCTTGCCACGATCTTGTTTCTCGTATTGCGCATATAAAGAAGTTGGTGCATAAATGGGTTTTCATCGTATTTGGGGAAATCGCTAAGAGTCTTTTCCACGGGTGTGCGGGTAATATTGATGCTCTTGTCCAACATGATTCGCCTTTCATTGGTCTTGCTGTTCAATGGATATAGTCTTCTTGTCCAATAGTCAACCCTTTATTTTGGACATGTTGTCTGGACGTATTGGACTGTGATTCCATACGTTGTGGACACCTAAAATTGTAAAGGCTTTGATTTTGAAAGAAAAAATACTCTGTCCCTATCTATATCTATAAAGAGCTTGAATCCAAGAATGCAGGGGAAAAGAAAAAATGCGGGATAGAAGGATTGAGCTGCGTGCAAGTGGCGTGCAAGCGGAAAATAAAAAAGGGTTGCAATTTCTTGCAACCCTTGGCGCTACTGCGCTCCCCAGCCTGGACTCGAACCAGGGACCCCATGATTAACAGTCATGTGCTCTAACCAGCTGAGCTACTAGGGAATTTAAGTAGAGGAAAACTCTAGTTAAACTACCACTTCACTTGA
>JAIXWP010000020.1 GCA_027491215.1 Flavobacteriales bacterium
CGCAGGTTGGGCTTCTCCAGCAGATTCAACGGCTGCTCTAGCTGCTTCACTTGCTGCTTGGCAAGCGAGCTTTGCTGCTAATAGCAACATGGCTGCAGAAACTGGTATTACATATAATTTCACTACAGCTGGTGGTTTGAACCCAGTTCCTTCTTTCAATGTTTCTGGTGCTACTCCAGCAACTGATAGCTGGTTCTCGAATGTAACTTATAAGGGTGCATTTGATCCTAATGCTGCAAACTGGATGAATGCATGGACAGCTATTTCAACATATGGTTTCTTGAATACACAAGATCTTCCATGTGGCGAAACAATTGTTGTTTCTGACAATGGAAATGGAACTGGTACTACTACTTGGAGAGCTTGTAACACCTATGTGTTGGATGGTTTTGTATTTGTAAATGATGGTCAATGTTTGACGATTGAAGCAGGTACTGTAATTAAAGGTATGCCAGGAACTGGTGCTGATGCTTCGGCACTTGTAATAGCTCGCGGTGGTAAGATCTTCGCTGAAGGAACTGAAAGCGCACCAATTATCTTCACATTTGAAGGTGACCCACTAGATGGATCTATTCCATACACTACTAATGGTCAGTGGGGTGGTCTTATTGTTCTAGGTAATGGTCGTTTGAACTCTTCACCTGGTGAAACACAAATCGAAGGAATTCCAGAAACTGAGCCACGTGGTATCTACGGCGGTGATAATGATGATGATAATTCTGGTATCTTAAAGTATATTTCTATTCGTCACGGTGGTACTGATATCGGTGCTGGTAACGAAATCAACGGTTTGACACTTGGTGGTGTAGGTTCTGCAACATTGATTGACTATGTAGAAGTTGTTTCTAACGCTGATGACGGAATCGAATTCTTTGGCGGTACTGCAAGTGTTAAGCACGCAGTAGTAGCATACTCAGGTGATGACTCTTTTGACTATGATGAGGGATGGAGAGGTAAGGGCCAGTACTGGTTCACTATCCAAGACGTAAGTGATTTGGGTACAGGCGACCGTGGTGGCGAGCACGATGGTGGAACAGATCCAGAAGACGGAAATCCATATGCTACTCCTGTCATTGCAAACGCAACTTATATGGGGCAAGGTATTGCTGCTGCTAACCGCGCGCTTACATTCAGAGACAATGCTGGTGGTGAATATCACAACTCTATCTTCTACAACTGGGGTCGTGGTGTTGATGTTGAAAATCTTGCTTCTGGTGAAGATAGCTACGCACGTTTCGAAGCTGGTGACTTGGTTCTTGCCGGTAACTGTTTCTATAACGTGGTAACAGCAGGTGTATCTTCTGCATCTGACAACTTTAAAATTGTAATGGGTACAGGTTGGCCAAGTGCTGCTGACTCAACTTCGGCTCTTGCTGCTGCTAACGCTGCTTTCCAAGCTTCTTTCGCTGCAAATGGCAACGGTTCAGCAGATCCAGGCATCGCTTATGATTTCACAGGTTCATTGCCTTTGATTTCACCAGTTCCAACGGTTGATGTTCCTGCTTCTTCAGTATTGAACGATTCTTGGTTTGATGTAGTAACTTACAAAGGTGCATTCGAAGTTGATGAAGCTTGTTCTAATAACAGCTGGTTAAATGGATGGAGCTATTTAGCTACCAATGGGCACATCGATTGTATCGTAGGATTGAATGAATTGGAAGCTCAAAATGAAAATATGTTAATGCAGTTTTATCCAAACCCAACAACTGGTAACATTAGCTTTACAAAAAATCAACCTTTAGATAACGCGTCAATTGAAATTTACAGCATGACTGGTGCGAGAGTTTTTGTGAAAAACACAATAAGTGCAGCGTCTAATTCTAATGTTGATATTTCATTGGAAGGCTTGTCAGACGGGCTTTACACTGTTAGATTAACCAATGGTAATGAAGTGTCATTCGGTAAATTGGTTGTGAAACACTAATTTGATTTTAGAGATATTTTTAAAAAGGACGACCCCATGGGTCGTCTTTTTTCATTTAGTTATTATAAACTCCTATTAACAATCGTGTAACATAGCGGTGCGAAATCGCAGCAGATTAAATACAACAACAATGCGTTCTATATTTTTCGCAATTTTTACTTTTTTCTGCACTTCTGTTTTTGCTCAATCTTCGCTCCGTGGTCAAATCTCGGATATCGAAACCGGAGAGTTCCTTGTGGGGGTCTTAGTTACCATGGAAAGTAATCCTTTAAAAGGAGCTGCAACTGATCTAGATGGTAATTTTAGCATTGAAAATCTTGAGACCGGCAAACAACGCTTCGTTTTTCGCTTTACTTCTTATCGTACTGATACCATTTCATTTGATTTAAAGCCAGGTGTAAATATATACAACCACATATTAGCAAGCGAAAGCTACAGTATGGCTGGTATTGAAATCGTCGCAAAAGCGAACCAAGGTTCGAAGACGTTCCTTACAGCAATGCAGCAAAAATCTGCGACTGTTTTGGATGGAACTACAAGTGATCAAATGAAGAAATTGGGAGATAGCGACGCATCTGGTGCAATCAAGCGTGTAGTGGGTGTATCTCTAGTTGGTAATTTTGTCTTCGTACGCGGACTTTCAGATCGTTATAGCCAAGTGGTATTGAACGGGGCTCAAGTACCAAGCTTAGACCCACGTCGTAATTCTATTCAAATGGACGTGTTTCCAACCAATGCGTTGGACAACTTGATGATCAGCAAAACATTCTCTCCAAACCTTCCTGGCAGTTTTACAGGTGGTTTGATTGACGTGAGAACTAAGGATTTTCCTGAAAAATTTAATCTAACATACGGTGTTAGTGTGGGATATAATCCAAATGTGAATTTGAATGATCAATTCATGTCATCACTAACTTCTGGAACAGACTTCTTAGGATTTGATAGCGGATATCGTGAAGTAGACGCAATCGTTTCGGATGGCAAAGTTCCTCAAGTGAATTTCTCTAACTACTACGATGCAATGGTGCTTGGAGGCTTGCAGAGTGATCTTGCAGCTTTGGGTATTGATAACGCATCAGATATTGGAACGGCAGCTGGACAGCAAACAATCAATCAAATTATTAGTGCCAATGCAAATGATGGCATCACAAGTTTGACTCAGGTGAACGCATTGCTTCAAGAAGCTCGTGAGGTTTCGAACCAGGATTTGAGCCAAATGGCGAAGTCTTTTGAAAATACGTGGGATCCTGTTAGAAAAAGATCTCCACTTAACATGAGCCACAACCTTTCTTTTGGTAACCAAGGGAAAATTGGAAGCAAAGTATTTGGATACAATGTTGGTGTGACTTATTCGAAGAAATACGATTACTACGAAAACGGTGTAACAGGTCGTTACAAATTGACAGGTGTTAATACCGAGGTGAACTCATTAAACACTGATCAACTTTTCACAGATACTCGAGGTGATGAAACGAATCTTCTCAGTTTGCTTGGTAACACAAGCTTGAAATTGAATGATAAAAACAAAATAGGTATTGTATTCATGCGCACGCAGACAGGTACCAATTCTGCACGTTATCAAGATGGTATCAACCCAAGCGACCAAGTAGGTCTGGGGCAGGAGCAACGTACAATCAATTACAACGCTCGTGCAATCAACATCGCTCAAGTGAAGGGTGAACACCTCTTTATGGATTTCCATAAGCTCAGAATGTCTTGGATTGGCTCTTACACTTTTGGTGAACAAAACACTCCTGACCTTCGTGTTTTTGTAAATAGCTATGAAGAACTTCCTGCACGCACGCTTTACTTCGATGCTGATGGTAACGACGTGACTGAAGATGCGGTAGCTCTTTTGGCTGATGGAGAAAATCTGAATGAATACTTTCCAGGATACACCGTTGGTCAAACAGAAGCGGGTGAATTGGAATATTCGATCCGTAACAACCTTTATCCTGCACCGACACGTTACTACCGTCAAATGAAAGAGGGTAGCCTCGACACTCACGTGGATTTTGATATGCCTATCGGTGGTAACCCAGAATTGGAGAATAAGTTGATGTTTGGACTTGGTCGTGTTTATTCTACACGAAAGCTAGACGAGCAACGTTATAGTTTTATTTCAAATGGCTTGACTTACGATGGAAATCCTGCGAATTATTTCATTGCAGCAAATATGAATGTGATTCCAGGCGGCACTAACCCTTACTTGGTGTTAAGAGAAGATACTGAACTTCAAAATAGCTACAAGGCATTCCAACAAGTAATAGCAGCTTATGCTATGACAGATTGGAATTTTAATAAGCGTATGAGATTGGTAGCTGGTGTGCGTTTGGAAAAAACTGACATGCTACTCGAGAGCAGAAAACTTGAAGAACCATTATTGAATGAAGAATTGAGAAAGGAATATGAAGGAAAAATTGACGAACTCGATGTGCTTCCATCCTTGAACTTCAACTGGCAAGTGTCGAAGAATCAGAACAAAGTTTCTAATGTTCGCGTTGGTTACAATCGCACTCTTGCTCGTCCAAGCTTCCTTGAAAAAGCGCCATTCTCAACATATGATTTCGAAACTCAAACTCAGTTGACTGGTAACCCAGAACTTCAAATCGTAAACATAGATAACTATGATTTGCGTTTCGAACACTTCCCAAATCCTGGAGAAATCTATTCTGCGGGAGTATTCTTTAAAGATTTCCAAAGACCAATCGAACTTGTAACAAACCCAAATGCAGCTAACATTGAATTGACTTGGGAGAACGTAAAGCGTTCGGTAGTTTATGGTGTTGAATTGGAGGTTAAAAAAGCACTTTGGAGAGATGAAGATCAATTGGCTGGACCATTGAGTGCAGGAGTTAACTTCTCTTATATCATCAGCCAAACCACTATTGTTGAGGATGAATTGACACAAATCAGAGCAACCGATCCAAGTCACAAAGAATATCGTCCGTTATTTGGTCAAGCTCCATATATTGTGAATGCATTCTTGTCATTCTCTCCAGATTCTACTGGTTGGAATGTAAATCTTGCTTACAACCTTCAAGGTCCAAAACTTTTCCTAGTAACAAAAGGTGGAACACCTGACGTTTATGATCAACCAGTTGGATTGCTTGACTTCACAGTATCAAAAGCAATTGGTGAGCATTTTGCGATCGGTGCACAAGCGAGAAATATACTTGATGCTGAAATCAGAAGATACTACAAGTTCAAGGATCAAGAATACGATTGGCAATCTTTCAAGCCAGGTCGTGTATTCAACCTCAGCTTGACATACAGAATATAGTTTTTGTAAAAAATACAAAAAGGGCTGTCTTGAAAAAGACAGCCCTTTTTATTTTAAGAGAAATATTGTTCTATGATTTCTCGAAGTTCTTCATGAACCAAACCATTGGTGCAATTCAAATCGAGCCCGTAGATTGGGTTGGAGCCATTGTTGAACTCTGTTGATTTACCACCTGCTTCGGTGACAATTATGCAACCCGCAGCCACGTCCCAAGGATTCAGTCCATATTCATAAAATCCTTCGAATCTACCGCACGCAGTCCAAGCCATATCCAATGCCGCACTTCCCAATCGTCGCATCCCACGAGTGCGATGCATCAAGCTTTGAAACAGTCTCAAGTATTGTTCCTCACGCCCAAAATCATCATATGGAAATCCAGTAGCCAATAGACTCGATGACAAAGTTGCTATGGTAGAAACCTTGATAGGACTATCATTCATGAATGCACCATTTCCCTTTGAAGCTGAAAACATTTCATCTGAATTAGGATCGAAGATCACTCCAAGGATAGGTTCGTTCCCATCTGTAAGGCCAATACTCGTGCACCATACAGGAACGCCATGGACAAAATTAGTGGTGCCATCCAATGGATCTATCACCCAATTCAAGCCTCCTTCAATTTTTTCTCCTGTACCTTCTTCTGCAACAAAACCCGCCTGTGGCAGCAGATTGCGAAGGCCCTCTACAAAGCGACGCTCGCTTTCCTTATCTACAAAGGTCACGAGATTGTTTTCTGTTTTGATTTCTGCAGTCGATTCATGCGTCGTCTGCTGCTTCATCCAATTTCCAATCTCTCTGCTTAGCTTAATAACTTCGTTGGTTAATTGTGCCAATTCTTGCTTATTCATGGTGCGAATTTACTTCTTTTGTTACTTTCGAGATAAATTCAGACAATATGCCTGACGTTACAACCAAACATAGAAGAGTAAAAATAGTTCCTCCTGAGGAATTGACAGGTCTTGAATTGGATAAACCATCCAATGCGGCAGCAGGCATCACAGGAGTGACGGTGGCGATGAAACACATTGCTGAAGAAACAGGAATGTGGAAGGGACTAAAAATTCTCAGTAAACTAAACCAGCGCCACGGAATCGACTGTCCTGGTTGTGCTTGGCCAGAACCGAATCATCGTTCGGCTGTGGCGGAATATTGTGAAAACGGAGCCAAGGCAATCGCTGAAGAAGCAACAGAAAAGAAATGTGATATCGGATTTTTTGCTGAGCATAGTGTTGAAGAAATGAGCTTTTGGTCGGATTATAAAATCGGCAAGAGCGGTCGTGTAACACATCCCATGTATTTACCGAAAGGGGCTTCTTACTACGAGCCAATTTCTTGGGAAAAAGCCTATCAGATTATCGCTGATGAATTAAAGTCTTGCAGCACTCCCGATGAAGCTGTGTTTTATACGAGTGGTCGTACTAGTAATGAAGCAGCGTTTTTATATCAACTCTTTGTAAGATTATTTGGGACTAATAATCTACCAGACTGTTCTAATATGTGCCACGAAAGCAGTGGAGTGGGTCTTGGTGAAACCATCGGTATTGGAAAAGGAACAGTGACGGTCGATGATATTTATAACGCAGAGGTGATTCTTGTAGTGGGTCAAAACCCAGGAACCAATCACCCTCGAATGCTTTCTGCCCTCCAAAAATGCAAGGAGAATGGAGGAAAAGTAATTCACATCAATCCGCTTCCAGAAACTGGAACTACAAAGTTTGTCAATCCTCAAAGTCCATTAGACGTCTTAAAGGGCGGAGTGAAGATTGCAGATTATTTCTTGCAAGTTAAAATTGCGGGTGATATTCCATTGTTTAAAATCTTGCTTCATTATATCCTAGAAGAAGAAAAGAAACACCCCGGTGCAGTGGTTGATCAAACATTCATTACCGAACAAACGCTCGGTTATGATGATTTTATTTCTGAAATCGCACAGTTAGATATTCCTAAAGCACTTGAAGCATGTGGCGTGGAGCATTCACTTCTCAAGGAGGTTGCTACCTTACTTTCTGCAAACAAGAAAATAATTACTTGTTGGGCAATGGGAATAACGCAGCAAAAGCATGCAGTAAATACGATTCGCGAAATTGTGAATATGCACTTATTGCGCGGCGCTGTTGGTATTCCAGGTGCAGGCTTGTGTCCGGTGAGAGGTCACAGCAATGTGCAAGGAGATAGAACCATGGGCATTTATGAAAAACCAAAAAGCGAATTTTTGGATTCGTTGGATAAGGTCTATCAGTTTTCAAGCCCGCGTCACCATGGATATGACGTGGTAGAGACTATCGAGGCGATGCATGAGGGAAAGGTGAAGGTGTTTATGGCAATGGGTGGCAATTTTATCAGCGCCACTCCTGATAGTGAGTTCACAGGAAAAGCTGTTCAGAATGTGGGCCTTACAGTACAGGTGTCCACTAAGCTAAATCGTGCGCACTTGGTGACAGGTGAGCATGCGCTTATTCTACCTTGTCTCGGCAGAACCGAGTTGGACTTACAGAAATCGGGAGAGCAATTTGTGACAGTAGAAAATTCGATGGGTGTAGTACACACTTCCAGAGGAAACGTGAAGCCCGCAGACCATCATTTGAAATCCGAACCTGCAATCGTTTCTGAATTAGCAGATGTTGTTTTTGGAAATAAATTCAACATTGCTTGGAAGGAAATGAGAGATAATTACGATTTGATTCGTAACGAAATCGAAAAAGTAATTCCTGGTTTCGATGACTTCAATAAGCGTGTTCGTCAACCAGATGGCTTCTATTTGCCAAACGGCCCACGCAACGGAAAATTCACAACATCCTCTGGAAAGGCGCTTTTTACTGTGAATCCTATGCCTCAGTTCTCAGTTCCGAAGGATCATTTAGTAATGATGACCATCAGAAGTCATGATCAGTATAACACTACTATCTATGGATTAGATGATCGATATAGAGGAATCAAAAATGAACGCAGAGTGGTGTTGATGAATCGTCAAGACATGCATCATTTTGGATTTAGAGAAAAAGAATTGGTGAATATTGTGAGCGATCAAGATGGTACTTCTCGAGTAGCATCTCATTTCCATGTGATTCCATTTGATATTCCAAAGGGAAGCTGCGCTACTTATTTTCCAGAAACAAATTGTCTTGTACCTTTATCAAGTGTTGCGGATAGAAGCAAGACTCCTATGAGCAAATATATTATTGTGAGGTTAGAAAAGTTGTGATTGATTAAATTTGAAGTATGCCAATTAATATTGATAGAAGACAAATTCAAAACCTGAGTAGGCTTGAATTGCTTGCGAAGCAAGCAGTGGAGGGATTTATTACTGGTATGCACAAAAGCCCTTTTCATGGATTCTCTGTTGAGTTTGCGGAACATCGCCAATATAATAGCGGTGAAAGCACACGTCACCTCGACTGGAAGTTACTTGCACGCACAGACAAACACTTTGTGAAGAGATATGAGGAAGAAACGAATTTGAGATGTCAAATTCTCATTGATACTTCTTCTTCGATGTATTTTCCTGGAGGCGTAAAACCCGATGGCCCAGAGCTCAACAAACTCAAATTTTCAATTTATGGTGCTGCAGCATTAATTGATCTCTTGCGCAATCAGCGCGATGCTGTTGGACTCAGTATTTTCTCGGATAAAATTGATGTCAATACTAAGGCTGCGAGTAGTGGTTCACACATCAATTACTTATTTAATGAGCTCGAAAAACTTCTAGAATCGGTAGGGGAGAGCCAAGGAAAAAAGACGTTTGTGACCGACACATTGCACGAAATTGCAGAGAGCGTTCACCGACGTTCTTTAGTAGTGATATTCTCTGATATGCTTGATAATTCTGAAAAATCAGATGAACTCTTTAGTGCTCTTCAACACTTAAAGCATAACAAACATGAGGTAATTCTTTTCCATGTGACTGATAAATCAAAGGAGGAGTTATTCGAATTTGAAAATAGACCATACACTTTTACCGATCTTGAATCCGGTCAAGAGATCAAAGTAAATCCAGCAGATGTGCGAGATATTTATTTTGAGAACATGAAAAAGTTCAAGACAGATTTGAAATTGAAGTGTGGTGCTTATCAAATTGATTTTGTAGAAGCTGATATCCATGAGGGATTCAATCACATCTTGCTTCAGTATTTCATTAAGCGTCAAAAAATGAATGCAGGTACCCGCTAGACCTGAATGATTTTCCCTTCTGTAGAAAAATCGCAGTTCGGAAAAATGACGGAGGCTTCATTTACAAACTCTTCTTCTTCAGCATATCTGGAGCTGTAGTGACCTAGCAATAGTTTGCCTACACCAGCTTTTAATGCGATGGTAGCTGCTTGTGCGGCCGTGCTGTGAAAAGTGTGCTTTGCTCTTTCTTTTTCAGATTCCAAAAATGTACTTTCGTGATACAATAGATCTACTCCTTGAATAGAAGGAATCAATGTTTCCCAATACATGGTGTCTGAGCAATAGGCATAGCTTTTTGACTTTTCAGGAGCATCACAAACTTCTTGAGGAGTCACTACTATATTTTTTGGAGTTGTGATGCTTTGTCCGTTCTTCAATGCAATGATTTCACTTGGCTGAAGCGAATAGCGGTTGATGTATTCTTTTCGAATTTTAATTTGTTTTGGTTTCTCCGCAAACAAATACCCAACACATGGAATACGGTGTTTCAATGGGAAGCTATGGATTTCTAGAGAGTGGTCTTCAAAGATTTTCTCTTTCGATTCAAAATTCACGGCGTGATAATGAATGAAATAGTCAAGGTATGTTTGAGAAACACGAAGATTCAATTCAATAATTTCCTTTAGCTCAGACGGTCCGTAGATATGTAAATCATTCTTTCTACCTAATAAATGGAGGCTCGAAATCAGACCTACGAGACCTAAATAATGATCCCCATGGAGGTGAGAAATAAAGATGTGTTGAATGCGCTGAAATTTGATCTTATACTTTCTCAATTGAATTTGAGTGCCCTCACCACAGTCCATAAGGAATAGCTTATCGTGAATATTCACGACTTGCGATGAAGCATTGTGCTTCAAAGTAGGGGTGGCAGCTCCACAGCCAAGTATGGTAATTTCGAACGTCATCAAATAAAAAAACCGTTGTTCAGCACAACGGTTTTATATGAAGTAAAATAAATATTTTAATGCTGCACTACAAGACGCTTTGTTAAGCGCTTATCGCCTGCTTGAATGCTATACAAATACACTCCATTCTTAAGAAGACTAGTGTCATAAGTATGAGTGTTGCTGCCTTTTTTACCAGATATCGTTCTGCGTTCTACAGTTTCACCTAGCAAATTATAGACTGCAAATTGAACTGACCCACCTTGTGTTAATTCAAAAGGAATAACCGTTTGATTAGAGGCAGGGTTTGGTTGGCTATTGCCTAAACTCATTTCGTTTAACTGTGTTTCCTTTACAGAAACTACATCATTAATAATTAAAGTATAGTCCTCGAATGTGTATTCTAGAGCTTGAGGTGTACCAAAAACGAAATATCCAGTTGCATAAATTTTTACAGGAAAAGATCCTGCAAGGGTTGGAGTACCTGAGATATCGCCGCAATAAGCGCCACCTGGCAAGAAGTTGCAAGGATTAGGAGAATCGCCATTGTTATTACACGTTACATTCAGGCCAAGCGCCGTAATGTTTTGCTCAATACCTCCAATTAGGAAAGTGATACTATCTAATGAAAGAGAATCGATGGCAATATTCAAAGGAGGTGCACCTGGGATATCAGCGATGCTTGTTGGAGCTTTAACATAGACAACGTCGCTGTATGGAACATTAATAGTACCCGCATCAAAGTTTTCGCCTAATGCTGGATTAGGTGAAACTCCGAATGGCTCTCCACCCCAATCGTAAGATTGTGGATCGCATTGCGCCTGTGCTGTAAAGCCTGAAATAACAATAGATAATGCTAGTAGAGTTCTTTTCATAAGTGATGATTATAGTTCGCGTTCTACTTCTTCCATGTATACCAAGTCAACTGCTTCGTTGGCTGTAGGAGTAATTTTTAGAACACTTTCTAATTGTGAGATGGTGATGAGTTTCATAACAGTCTCTTGCAATCCGCAAAGAACGAACGTCCCATTGGCATCGCGACAAGCACGGTTGGCAACTAGAACGGCAGAGAGGCCGGATGAATCAATGTAGCGAGTTTCGCTTAAGTCCATCACTAAATTTTTCATTCCAGACTTAGAAAGCATTACAATCTCGCTTTTTAACTCTGGTGCATGTATAGCGTCAAGTTTTTCAACTTTAGACTTAATTACTGCTACTTTTTCTTTGTTTTCAACTTCGAACTTCATTGGTAGAAGGTTTGCTACAAATATAAGGAAATTATTGGTGTTTTAGCACACAACGATTCAAATTCAATATTAAACGGGGAATGTGAATTATTCAGCAGTGCGGCGGCGCTGAGCCAGAAGATAAATCACCGCCATTCGAATAGCCACGCCATTCTCCACCTGATCGAGTATGATACTCTGCTCGCTATCTGCCACATCGCTTGTGATTTCAACTCCTCGGTTGATAGGGCCTGGGTGCATCACCACAATTTTCTTGCTCAAAGAGTCGAGCGTTTTTTTATCCAAACCATATTGCATGGTATACTCACGAAGGCTGGGGAAGTAGCTTACATTCACATCTTGACGCTCAAGTTGAATCCGCAGCATATTCGCTACATCACACCATTCTAGCGCTTTAATGAGGTTATGCTCAACAATTACTCCCATCTTCTCAATGTGTCGTGGGATCAATGTAGTTGGACCACAAACCATTACCTGAGCACCCAATTTTTGTAAGCAGTAAATATTTGAAATAGCCACACGACTATGGGTAATATCACCAACAATAACAACTTTTTTGCCTTTAACGCTTCCGAGTTTTTCACGAATAGAATACGCATCTAGTAAGGCCTGTGTAGGGTGTTCATGTGTTCCATCACCTGCATTTACTATTGCCGCGTCGATATGCTGACTCAAAAACAAACAACTTCCAGGCGCCGAGTGACGCATTACTACCATATCCACTTTCATGGCGAGGATATTATTGACCGTATCGATCAATGTTTCTCCTTTTTTTACCGATGACGTAGAAGCTGAGAAGTTCACCACGTCAGCGCTCAATCGCTTCTCGGCAAGCTCAAAACTCAAGCGAGTTCTTGTCGAGTTTTCAAAAAATAAGTTGGCAACGGTTATATCTCTAAGTGAGGGAACTTTCTTGATTGGGCGATTCAAAACTTCTTTGAATTCATCCGCTTGAGAAAAAATAAGCTCAATGTCCTCTTTTGTGAGGTCTTTAATTCCAAGTAGATGATCTACGCTGAGCTTTTTCTCCATTATTCTTTCTCGGTTAAAAGTAAAACTTTATCATCTGTGGCGCCTTCGTGCTTCCACATCACTTTCACTTTTTGATTGTCGTAACTATCAATGCTCAAGCCTACATAGTTTGGTTCAACTGGAAGCTGACGACTTAATCGGCGATCGATGAGAACCATCAATTCTACAGATTTAGGTCGTCCATATTCGAATAAACCAGCTATTCCAGCACGGATGGTACGTCCTGTGTAAAGCACATCGTCAATTAAAACAACGGTCTTACCTTCTAAATCAACTGGTATTTCTGTGGGTTGAGCGAGCAATGTCTTGTCACTTCTTCGAAAATCATCGCGATAAAACGTAGGATCTACCTTGCCATAATGGATTTTTGATTTTGGAGATATTTCTCTCAATCGCTCTACCATCTTATCCGCAAAGTAGACTCCGCGAGGCTGCAAGCCTATTAAAACACAATTATCGAAAGGGAAATGATTTTCAATCAATTGATAACACAGCCTATTGATGATTAGGCCTAGATAGTTGTTATCAATAAGTGTTACATTTGACATCTCGGGTACAAATATAAATGAAGCTAGGTGAAATGGGAAAATTGAATTTTTACTTGATCCCCGGAATGGGAGCCGATCGCAGAATTTACTCGAAGTTTAACCTCAAAAATGGTGTAATACATTATCTCGATTGGCAATCACCGAAAGATGCTGTAGACATGCCAACCTTTGCTATGGAAGTGGCAAAGCGTATTACCACCGAAAATAATGTTATCATCGGATCTTCAATGGGAGGGATGATGGCGGTGGAATTGAGCAGAATAGTAAAGCCACTCGCTACCATATTGATCAGCGCTCCAGTCGGTGTACATCAATTTCCTCGCATACTGAAGGCTGTTAAGGCCTCTAGGATTCATAGAGCTGTGTCGCCCAACTCTATCAAGTATTTCTACAAGTTCGCTGATACTTTTATGGGATTCAAATCGCAGCAACAGCGAGACATGTTTTATCAAATGATATCAGAACTCGGACCGCAGTTTGTTCATTTCTCAGTGAGGGCAGTTCTTGAATGGAAAAACACTATTCCTCCTCACGGGAATTACATTCAAATAATCGGAAGCAAGGATGTCCTTTTTGACTACAAAAAAATGGAAAGCCCCATAGTGTTAGAAGGTGGCGGCCATTTCTCCTGCTTCGATCGCGCTGATGAAGTCTGTGAAATCATCAATAAATACATGGAAAATGAGATTTTAAAATTCGATGTAACGAATTAAATGTTTTCCCGTACAAAGCCTCAAAACACCACCCAAAATGCGTTTAATTATTACTGCAGTAATTGCAATTCTATCTCTGTCTTCATTCGCACAAAAATCGCCTGTAGTGCACAAACTTTTTCTCTATTCTGGTGATTCAATTGAAGGCACAAGACTTATTTATAGCACACCAATTTTGAAAGCACCAGTTTTCCAAATGGACGGTGAAAATTTCCAAACGGACATCGTTCAATTCCTTCAAAATAACAATGGTTACCTCGCTAACTTAAATAAAATCTACTCTGATAAGTCGGAGCGCTACGCGCTTCGAATCAAAAAAGGAAAGATGAATCTATTTGAAGAAATTGATATGGCTTTTTACGGAGCTGATGAACTAGAAATCGATAAAACAGTAGACGAGTCGAAACAGGAGATGCTTGCAACTGGTACCATATTTCAATATTATAATATCGGAAATGGTGAAGTGAAAAAAGCGACGCTCAAAAATCTACGCAAAGATATTGGTGGGGTTGAAGCTGCTCGCAAAGAGTTGAATTATCACCGTAATATGAAGGTACTTCAATTCTCTCTAATCGCAGTTGGCGCCGGATTGATTACTTATGGAATCATTGAGCAAAGCGGCGATGATGTGCGGTTCTCAATTCCAATGGCGGTTGGTATCGTTGTCGGAGGGTCTAGCTATTTCTTAGAAAAGAAAAAGGAAGATGCGCTCTGGTTTGCTGCCGACGCTTATAACAAAAATTAAATGCTATTGACCATCTTGCTTATTTGCTTAATGTCATTTTTCAAATAGCCTTTTGTGTCATATTTCTTAGCCTCATTCAACATGTTGATTGCCTCACGTTTCTTACGCTTGTTGGCCATAATTACTGCAAGGTTTAGATAAACTGCCGCTTTATCATGCTCCATGCGCAATCCATGACTTAACGCTGTTCTGAAATATTTTTCACTCTGTGAAAGGCTATTCTTTTGAACATCTACAGAACCAAGTAAGAAATAATAATATCCTTTTTGATTTTTCCAAAGGTGGTTAGGATTGACTCTTTCCAACCACACTTTTGCTTGCTCCATCTTTTGCTGGCGGATTTGAAGAAAAGCCAGAATCAAACGAAGACTTCTAAAGCAAAGTACGATTAACAAAGCGGTAAGCAGGGTCATAAAAATGCCGCTGATCCAACTTCCATCAACAAATAGATATACTGAATATGTAAGAGCTAAGGCTGCAATCGCAATCTTAATAATTCTGCCGTCAATCGATTTCATAGGATATACAAATGGGCCGCAAAGGTAAGGGTAATCCTAGCTTTTCAAAATCCTAAATTCTCTTCAACCTCGGAATATCTCGTTGCTGGATTTTTTGTAATTGACCAAGTAGCTCTAAACTCTTTTGCTGACTATCACGGGAAATCTGCTCGTAGTGCTTTTCCAATTCTTTACTATTTCCAGCGTAATTATGGGAATCGAGCTTTAGTACTTGATAATTAAGCTCTTCTGTAGCTTCTTTAATTATCACACTCAACTCATTATCGGATTGAGGATAGTTTACCAAGTGATGAAATCCTTGTTCGATGACATCATTGAAAAACTCTTGAATGCTGTATTTTAACTCATTGCGATTGAGGCTCATGTCAAGAGAAGTTTTGGTTAATAAGGTAATTAAGGTCATAGCTAATATAAGAAATTTTCAATCGCTTCATTAGCTTTGCCCAAAATTTAACCCCCATGAACGAAGGTCGCGTTTCTGTAAATGTTGAAAATGGTATCGGAAGTATTACTTTTTTCCATCCACAAAGTAATTCTTTGCCTGGTGAACTATTGAGAACACTTGCCCAGACAATTACTGATACTGATAATAACGACGAAGTCAAGGTAATGATATTGAAAAGCGAAGGTGAAAAGGCTTTTTGCGCTGGTGCTTCTTTCGATGAACTCATTGCTATCAATGATACAGAAACAGGGTTGAGATTTTTCAGTGGATTTGCTCTAGTGATCAATGCTATGAGAAAATCCAGCAAACTAATCATAGGACGAGTTCAAAACAAAGCAGTAGGTGGTGGTGTAGGACTTGCATCGTCTGTTGATTATTGCTTCGCTACAAACAAGGCAAGTGTGAAACTAAGCGAGCTTGCTGTCGGGATCGGCCCATTTGTAGTCGGACCAGCAGTGGAGCGTAAAGTAGGACTTTCAGCTATGTCACAACTAGCCATTAATGCTACAGAATGGGCATCTGCACAATGGGCAAAAGAGAAAGGTCTCTACACCGAAATTTTTGAAACCGAAGAGGAAATGGACCAAGCAATTCAAACGCTTGCTCAAAAGCTTGCCAATAGCAACCCGGAAGCAATGGCTGATCTAAAGAAAATCTTCTGGTCAGGTACTGAACACTGGGATACATTGCTTTTTGAAAGAGCAGCTATCAGCGGACGATTGGTACTTTCTACGTTTACCAAAAATGCGATAGAAAAATTCAAAAAAGGCTAGTTATCTCGCAGTAAATAGACTGTTCATCAAATCAGAGTAATCCGAAATTGGTGAGGCAGCTTGGGTGGTATAAAATGCTGTTTCCTTCAATTGATTTACACTAGTGCTACTAAAACTTGTAGAACTAGGGTTTGTGTTTGAATTTGTATTCGAAAAAACCTCTGCAGATGACAAGTCACTTTTGGAGTCGGCACTGGTAGGAGCTGCATAAGTGACTTCCTCTCTTACATTATCTAGTACTACTTCATCTGATGATTCTATTTCTGACATCTTTGCTCTGCTTTCAGAATTGACAGCTACGGTAGGTTCTGCATTATCCTTTGTTGGAGCTAGGGCGGCAAATACTTGCGGTGCTTTAGGTATAGCCAGATTCTTATTGGTAGTATCTACAGCAGGCTTCTCAGCCAAGGCGGCAGCTGATTCACTCGACGTAGAATCAACTCGATTCTCGTTAGCTGGCTTAACATTTTCAGCAAACTGTGACGAAGGTTGATTGTCACCAGCGTATCTAAAAAGCAAAAAACCTAGAATAAAAACACCAAAGGCAATTTGAACTCCTCTTTGAGAATACCATGGTCTATCAGGAAAAGCAAAAAGTGAATTGAGCCAAATCACGAATCGAGATTTCTTCTCAGAAGAAAATTCTCTCATCAAATTTTTCTTGATGGAGGCATCAGGCTCTAGCCATTCATCGGTAGTACTGATGTTTTTTAATTCCATCAATACGCTGCGCATAGACTCGTATTCCTGCTCATTTTCTAAGTGGCGCAATACGAATTCTTTCTCTTCTGGATAAAGCTCGTTAAATTGCTTATGCAACAACAAAGACTCTATATCCTCGGGATCATATTTTGATTCAAATTTCATGGCAATAAATTCATTAGAATAAGAAGTGCTTTAAGAATATGCTCGTAAATCTTGAGCTTTGAGTTGAGCTCCTTCAAGGTGTAAAATAATCTGGATTTTACAGTTCCTTCGCTGCATTCCATAGCTTCGCTTATTTCCTGCACGCTCATCTCTTGATAAAAGCGAAGTTCAAATGTGGTGCGTTTCACTGCGTCAAGTTCTGATAATGCTAGGGCTAAGTCTTCTTTAAACGATGCTTTATCCATTGACACTGAAGTACTCTCCTGTTGACTTGCATTACCACTATATCTTATTTGCTCATGAGCATCTACGCGTACTTCATGCTTGGCGTATTCATTCTTACACATATTGTGAGCGATGCTGTAAAGCCAAGTTTTAAAGGATCGTTCGGGATTATACAACTCTGATTTTTGGATGATTTTTGAAAAAAGCTCTTGGGTAAAATCCTTTGCTTTTTCTCTGTCCTTCCATAGCATGCGATGAAAATAATTGAAAAGAAGTCTTGCATACCGATCATACAAGGCTTCAAATGCTTTCGCATCTTTTTCCATTACAAGCGTCATTAAATGCTCATCCGAATGCAAATGATATGGGGACTTCTTGCTAGAGGCCATTATTTCAATTGCTTTTGAATGTTAATGCTTGGTGCATACTTCTTTGCGAGCTTATCAATTAACGGACGAACGGTCTTATTTCCACCTTCACTTATGTACATCTTTTCTAACATGAGAAGAGGAAGCAAATAGTTGGCATTGATATCTTCGTCTATTTCGATTTGCTTTTTCTTGAACAAAGTTTCCCAATTAGATTTTAAGCTTGTTAAATGTCCAATTGGGGTTGGGCTGTATTTCAAGGCTAATCCAGTGCAGTACAAGTTATCTTTTGAGGCAGCCAATAAATTTGGCGGAAGTGTTAAACCCACATAGATCGGCATGGACGCATACTTGTTGAGAATCTGCGCTAATTGAACATTTTCTTTCGTGTGTAATTTATTTGGATATCCCAAACGATTGCTCCAGTTGGTATTGTAATCTTCATTAACAAGCCATTCCAAACAGACAATTCGAACATCTCTTCGAATCTCGAATAATTCTTGAAGTATATACAAAGGGTAGGTGTCCGCATAACCATAAGTCACAAGATTCCCGTTTTCTTCAATGCTATAAAGTACATTTTGATTGTATTCTAAAAGTGCTGCACTGATTGCTCCTGATTCGTAAAGCTTCTTTATGAATTCTTTTTTCTTCACATCATTTCTTTCAATGATGGCTTTTGCTAACATATCATCCAAAAGTGTCACATCCGGATTGAGTTGATATGCTTTTTCTAGAAATGAAAAACCACTTTTCGTCTTACCAAGAACTTGATATTCGATGTAGTAATGCGCATAGGTGTTAGGCATTATAGTGGACACTTGCTGGCGAATACCTTCAAGTTCTTCCATTTCTGTTTTATCTAAGAATCGACTATGCTTGTCGTAATTTGAAAACTTAGCAGCATCAAAATAACTCACCCAAACAGCTTGATTGGTAGCATCTGTTTTTGTGAGTTGTTTCCAATAGTTCTTGTTATTCTTAAATGTGGAGACATCTGTAGTGTTGAGCTCTGGAGAAGGCGATGCCATTGGTATTGTGCTCACCGCTTTTTCACTGGGCGACTGACCCCAACTATTCGTGAGGACGAGGAAAAATATCGAAAGTGCAAAAAATAGTTTCATTGGAATGTGATAACATGAGGTCTTACAGACATGAATCAATTGCGTTCATCGTAGTGTAATATTATTTTCTTCTAGTATCATTTTCAATTCTGCAACCATCATTGCTGTGGCTCCCCAAAGTGCATAATCATTCACCATAAAAACGGGCACTTTCAACTTGAGTTGGTTATGCGCTAAGGTGATTTCCTTGTGCCCAATGGTTTCTGGTGAAAATAACTTTTCAAGAGGAAATGATATAATATCTTTCACTTCATCAGCATTAGGGTTTAGTTCTGGTAAACTTGCCAAATAACCAATGTAAGGTTGTACCAAGAAATTACTGGGTGGAATATAGAGTTCAGAAAGTGCTCCAAGAATTTGAATGGTTGAAGAATCAAACCCCATCTCTTCTTCTGTTTCTCGAAGTGCAGTATGCAAATGCGTAAGATCGGATGCTTCTTTCTTTCCACCTGGAAAACTAAGTTGACCACTATGCACTCCTTGGTTGTCTGGTCGCAACATGAAGAGGGTACACAGCTCATTATTTTCGGGAAAAAGCAAACACATTACAGCGCTTTCGCGAGGCGGTACGTCAAACTGTCGAGCTTCTTTTGCGATAGGTCTATTGTAAGACATCATGCGGCCATGTGCGGCCTCACCGGGTAGTTCTCCTTGAAGGGCAAGCTTTATTCGATCTATTATTTGCGGGTCCATTTGCCCTGCAAAGTAGGATATTTCAACTCAATTTCAAGTTGCTTTAAGAATTCTTCACGAGGAATGTTGATAGCACCAAGACTACCCAAATGGGGATTGAATATTTGGCAATCAATTAAGCGCCAATTCATGCTTTGAAGAAATTGACTGAATTTGATAAAACCAAATTTAGACGCATTTGGAGCTTTTGAAAACATGCTTTCTCCAAAAAAAACATGGCCGAGTGAAATGCCATAAAGTCCACCTACAAGCTCACCTTTTTGCCAAACCTCAACGCTGTGGGCCAAGCCAATTTCATGCAGTGCTGAATAGGCATCTACTACTTCATCATGAATCCACGTATTACCTATACGACTACCGCTGCGACATCCTTCCACTACGGCTCTGAATGACTTATCCATGCTCCATTTGTAATCTCCGCGATTGATGATATTGCGCATCGATTTGGAGATTTTTACCTGATCTGCATAAACGATACATCGCTCTGCTGGACTCCACCATAGAATTTCTTCGGGATCATCATACCAAGGAAAAATACCGTGTGAGTAGGCCGTGAGTAATCGCTCAGGTTTTAAATCACCCCCAACTGCCATCACATCGGAATCCGACTCCCCATGGGGTGGAAACCAAATCTCTTCTTCATCTAATTGATATACGGGCATTCACTCTCTAAATATGATTCAAAATTAGTATGAAAATGTTCAACAAAACTATTAGAATGATTCACCAACTGTTAAATAAAAACCATAAGTATTTTTCCCAAAAGCCGCGTCCAGTCGGATGTTGATTTTTTTCTCGGGGTCAAATGCAAATCGAATTCCGCCGCCAAATGCAAATTTTGTGTAGGCAAAATTGAAGTCAGACCATTCATGCTCCACTAGGGCACTGCTCGCAAATAATACATACCCCCATCTACGTGAAAGAAAATGGCGCCATTCTGTTTGAGCCAGTAATAGCTGATGATCGCGATACCTGCCATCGATGTAGCCTCTCATTCTTTTCGGCCCTCCGATACCTGTCATTTGAAAGAATGGAACATTGCCTTGCATGAAATCACCAAAGAGCTGAGAAGCTAATGTCATATTTTTTCCAAAAGGCTGAAAATATCTATAGTCAAAACGATAACGAGAAAAGTTATAGTTACTAGCAAATACCTCGTCTTGGTTGTGATAAACTAATTCTAGGTAATGACCTTTTCTAGAAAAATAAACGTTGTCTCGCTTGTCGAAATTAAAAACTATACCTGGACCGCTCGATCTGCCTCCACCTGAACCAGCAATAATTCCTTTCGCTAATGTGCCGTCTTCTTGATAACGATAAATGCTAAAATCATCATACCACCATCGAGCACCCGCAAATACATTTGGAATGATTTTTCTCAAATAATTTATACGAAATCGAGGATAACGGACACTATACGATTCTTCGAAATCTTGTGATATCTCTTGTGTGCCGAAGAAATAATAGAGGTAGTCATAATATCCTATTTCTCCAGATAATTGGTTTTTTCTTTCTCGCCAATATGCATCAAAAGGCAAATAGATAAGAATTTGCTTGTTTTGAGTATATGCTCCTCCGAATTGAATTTGTGTAGGAGGTGAGATTGTATCCTTTTTGTTGAATCTAAAGTTGTAGGATGTTGCCAAACCCGCGCCATAGCGCGTTTCAGGTAGGTAAAACACTAATGGATAAGCCAAGAAAGTATTCTTAAGCGTATCTTTTTCTTGAGCAGATATCTTTGAAAGTCCACTCAAAAAAAATGTACCAGCAAGTAGCAGAACCTTTAGTGAGGAGAGGAGTTTCATTTCTGAAAGGTAATCGCGATTTCATTCAAAAATGTGCATATTGCATTGCTTTTTCAACCATATTGATTTGAGAAAAATTATTACTTACATCCAGGCTTTCCTTATTGTTTTATGGACAGCCTTCTGCGGACTACTTGGGCTTCTTCTTCTTCTGTTAACCTGGAATCAAATCTGGGTGATGAAAATTATGTCGCACTATATCTGGAGCACTGTCATTTGCCTTGTTTCTGGAGTGCGCGTTAAAGCTACCGGTTTAGAAAATATCGATAGAAGAGGAAGTTATATTTATGTAGCCAATCATTCATCTCTTTTCGATATAGTAGCTGTCTGTCGTGCCTCTAATGTTCCTATGTTTTATATCGCAAAAAAGGAACTAAAGAAAATTCCAATCATGGGGCATTTCATGACCGCTGTAGGAATGATTTTCGTGGATAGAAAAGATCGTGAAAGTGCTATGAAAAGCATGCGTATGGCTGGTGAAAAAATTAGAGGCGGGAAAAATGTAATAGCTTTTCCTGAAGGGACGAGATCTAAAGATGGAAATGTGCAAGTGTTTAAGCGAGGATCATTTGTAATTGCAAAAGAAAGTAGAGTAGGAGTTTCTCCTATTGCTATTAAAAATGCTATCAATATTTTGCGCTCTGGTTCTTCTGATCTTCGCTCTGGAACCATCCTCGTTCATTTCGAAAAGCCAATTCAACCAGAGACTTTCGCAAGCAAATCAGAAGAAGAAATAGCCAATATCTGCAGAGATGTTATTGTGAATCGCATCTCCCAGATGTGATTATTTTATACCTCGCTCTTTCTTTATTTGGTCATAAGCTTCTTGAACTGAACGGAATTTTTCAGCTGCAGCCTTCTCATGTTGCTCACCCAATCCACGAACTTTATCAGGGTGATATTTCATGGCCATTTTACGAAACGACTTCTTCACTTCTTCATCCGTTGCTGTTTCGTCAATCTCTAAAATCTTGAAAGCACTAGCGCTATCTTTATAGAACATCGCTTTAATGGATTCGTAGTCCTTGGGTGATATACCTAGATAAGTAGCGATTTGCTCAATCAGAAAAACCTCTTTTTTATCTACTGTTCCATCAGAAGAAGCAATTCCAAATAAGTAGTGCAATAATTGCAAGCGCATGGGGTGTTCCATATAATATCTGATCTGCTCACAAACATCTTTTACAGGAATGTCCTTATTCAAAATTTCCTTAAGAAGGGCAATCTGTTGAGCTGCCGCGGCCTCTCCGAATTGACGCTTAAAAAATTCACGAATGAAATCGAGTTCACTTTTCAGCTGACGCCCATCTGCTTTCATTACTGCAGCTGAAAGGACAAGAAGGGCACTTGAGAAGTCACCTGGCTGAGTGTGGTGACGTTGATTCTGATAGCGTCGATCGTATCGAGGATCGTAACCTCTTCCTGTGCGAGGATTTCCTTTTTCAACAGACAGTGAATTGTCTGCAACCATAGCACCGATCGCAAATCCAAGAATACCGCCGATAGGTCCACCAACTGCCCATCCGAGAGCGCCGCCTATCCATTTTCCAAAACTCATAATATTATTTTAGATGAAAATAAAATTCAATTTTACCAAGAACCTCCTGCACCTCCACCACCAAAACTTCCACCGCCGAATCCACCAAAGCCGCCGCCACCGCCACCGCCGCCGCCGAATCCACCTCCGCCACCGAAGAAACCTCCACCGCCACCACGATTGTTGTGTCGAGAAATCTCATTCAATAAGGCCCATGCAGCCCAGAATCCAATATTGTTTACACGAGCATAATTCTTTGCTTGGCGATATTTAATCACCATAATTAAGCCGATAAAGAACAATGCGAAGATGACTATTCCTAGGATATTTTTCTTTTCTTTCTTAGCCGGCGTTCCTCGATACTGTGCAATGTTATATTCTCCTTTTGCAAGTGAGAACAAGACATTCAACCCGTTGTCAATTCCCTGGTAATAGTTTTTCTGTTTGAAAGCTGGAATCAATTCTCGATCAACAATCAAAAATGTGCTTCCATCGGGAATAGCTCCTTCAAGCCCTCGTCCAATTGCAATGTAGGCTTCACCTTTTTCTGAAGGTGTTTTAGGTTTTACCAAAATCACTATACCGTTATCTTCTTTCGCCTGCCCAACTTGCCAAGTATCACCAAGCTCGATGGCATAGTCTGCTTTATCATAGCCACACAAATCAGGAACGATAACTACTACAATTTGATTGCTGGTTTCTTTTTCAAATGCAACGAGCTTGGATTCTAAAGTTGACTTTTCTGTACTGCTTAGAACACCCGATTGGTCATAAACCAACTCCAATTTTTTTTCAGGAAAACATTTCTCAATTTGACTAAATGATGAATGAGTCAGAAAAAGCAATATGAGAATTGGAATAACTCGGAGAAAATTTTTCATTGTTGTTCTCCTATTGATATATCATTCGAGAGTTCATTTTTATCCTCCTCATGATAAGGAAAATAGCGTTTGAGTTGTTCTCCAGCTTCCATAATACCATTGCACAAAGCGAGTGAATAGTCTCCTTTAGTGAGGTGCGTAATGACATGATTTCTTGTGCTATTCCAGAAATCGCTTCCAACCTTGTGATGAATTCCTTCATCTCCAATAATTGCAAACTTTCTGTCAGAAATAGCTACATAAAAGAGCACCCCATTGCGATCTTTGGTTTCGTGCATTTTGAGTTTTTCAAAAATGTACCAAGCCCTTTCGATAGGGTCAATCGAACATTCGTCTTCGAAATGTACACGAATCTCACCAGAGGTATTTAGCTCTGCTAAACGAATCGATTCGGAAATTTCTTCCCGAATCGATTCAGTTATCACTTGATTTGCTGTCAATTTTTATTTCTTGTTAAAGTCTACCTTAGGTGCGTTTTCACTGCCTGGCTGTGCTTCAAACATGTCACGTTTTTTGAAATTATCCTCGTCTGAAGCAACAAGAGATAATGCCTTGCTTCTCCAGAATCCTCTCACGTAAGTATTGAATTCCTTCACGCCTTCGTTATAATCTGAACGAGATTTCTTAATTCTATTTTCAGTTCCTTCCAAAGAAGCTTGAAGCATTTGGAAGTTTTCTGTAGATCGAATCTCTGGATATCTTTCAAAAAGAATACTGATCGAACGGTTTAATACTGCGGCTTGTTTATCCAATTCTGCCGGAGTAGTTGCAGCGCTGATTCCTGATCTTGCTTGTGTAACTTGTGTGAGAATTTCTTTTTCATTTTCCGCAGCACCCTGTACGGTTGATACTAAGTTAGGGATGAGGTCTGCTCTACGCTGATAATCACTTTGAACATCTGCCCACATTTGGTCTACTTTTTCTTGACGAGTCACAGCTCCATCATAGATGCTTGTACCATAAAAATAGAATAGAACAAATCCACCCACAACTAGGGCAAAAAGTAATGCAACGGCAATAAGAATTTTTTTCATGATGATCAATTTGATCTTGTAAATATGGAATTTTTTCGGTTCGCTTTGTCAATACGAGTGCCATATATCGCTTTTATGACAATATGACAATTAAATAGTAGAACTTCGTTGATTAAACTAATTATATATGACACTAATGTAATAGCGATATATACACCGAAATGAGTTGATTGAAAAAATTCAGAAAAAAAAATCCCTCGGCATACCGAGGGATTTTTTTATCAAATACTTTCAAAACTTCGTTTGATGAATTTGGTGAGGTCTTCACCTTTTAATAATCCCTTAGCTAGTAAGGCCAAATCAATGGCTTGCTTCGCCTTTTCTTTCGAACTTTCGTTCGCCTCTAGAAGCTTCTCCATAAGCGGGTGATTGGCATTTGCAACCAGGTTATAGCTGTCCGGAAGACTGCCATAGAATCCGCCACCGCCCATTGCACTCTGCTCTTTCATGCGTCGCATGAATTCATTTTGTGTAACAATGAAAGGAGCTTCGTCTACACTGAGACTTTCAAATTGAATGTTGTATTTCTTGCTATCCACGATGCTTTCCAACACGGGACGAATCGCATTTTGCTGTTCTTCAGATAGCTTGTTTGGTAAAGCATCATCTTTTTCTATCAACTTATCTACTACATCAGCATCTACGCGCTTGAATCGAATGCCTTGGTTTTTGCCTTCTATGTGATTGATAAAATGAGAGGCGAGTGGACCATCCAAAACGATCACTTCATATCCCTTTGATCTAGCGCTATCAATAAAGCTGTGTTGCTCTTCTTTGTTTTGTGCGTACAATACAACAGTTTCTCCCTTCTTATCGGTTTGTAGAGCGCTGATCTTTTCTTTCAATTCTTCTAAGGTGTAGAATTGACCTTCGCTTGTTTCATATAGCGTGAAAGACGGTGCCTTCTCTGCAAATTTCTCATCTGTCAAGATTCCATATTGTATGAAAACTCCGATATCAGGCCATTTTTCTTGGAAATCGGGACGATCCCCATTGAACATGCTTGCAAGCTTATCTCCAACCTTCTTGGTAATGTGACTTGAGATTTTCTTCACGTTAGCGTCTTCCTGAAGGTAGCTACGGCTTACATTGAGTGGAATATCTGGTGAATCCACAACTCCATGTAGAAGCGTTAAAAACTCTGGTAAAATATTCTTTACTTCATCTGTGATGAATACTTGATTGCAATAGAGTTGAACCTTGTTTTTTTGAATCTCAAAATTATTTTTGAGTTTAGGAAAATAAAGGATACCAGTAAGGTTGAAAGGATAATCTACATTGATATGGATATTGAATAATGGTTCATCAAATGTAGAAGGGTAGAGCTCGTGATAGAAGTTGGAATAATCTTCTTCCTTCAGATCAATTGGCTTCTTAGTCCAAGCGGGGTTAGGATTATTGATGATGTTTTCAACTTGAACCTCAATCTTTTTTACATGATCGTTCTCATCTTTCTCTCCACTTGGATCATCTTCCCAATTGGTTTTAGTACCAAACTGAATAGACACAGGCATGAACTTGCAATACTTTGTCAAGATACCTTCAATTCTGTAGTCATCTAAAAACTCCTCTGAGTCTTCGGCAATATGAAGAATGATCTCTGTGCCTGGATTCGCTTTTTCTATTTCTTTCAAAGTGTAGTTGGTAGTTCCATCGCACTCCCAATGCACAGCTGTTGAATCTTTACGATGTGATTTAGTAATGATTTCTACTTTACTAGAAACCATGAAGGCTGAATAAAAGCCCAATCCAAAGTGACCAATTATTTGAGCGTCTTTGTATTTGCTCACAAATTCTTCTGCACCGCTGAATGCGATTTGGTTGATATACTTATCAACCTCTTCTGCAGTCATACCAATGCCATTATCTGAAATGGTAATCGTTTTGGTTTCTTTATTAACTGAAACACTGACCTTTAAATGGTCTGTACTTGCTGAAATTTCACCAAGAGCTGAAAGCGTTTTTACTTTCTGGCATGCATCGACAGCATTACTGACAAGCTCTCTTAAAAAGATTTCATGATCCGAATACAAGAACTTCTTGATAATCGGGAAGATGTTTTCTGTTTGAACTGAAATAGTACCTTGTTGCATTTGAATTATTGATTTGGCGCGGGGTTCTCAACGGTCGTGCCAGAGCTTTTTTTCTGACATCATGTCGTTTTTAGACATGCAAATTGACACACAAATGGTCTAAAAACAGAAAGCCCTCGATCGTTATCGAGGGCACTTCTTAAACCTTAACCAAATAGGTATTAAACCAAAACCAATACTTCTTGAGAAGTTATTGTTCTGCCCTAACCAAAGGGCGTGCCAAAGTTAGTTTATTTAATTGGAATAAGCATTACCGTCTCCATCAATTCCCAATAATTTAACATTGGTTAAATTATTTACAAGAGCTAAATCCCATGTTCTTAGGACTTTAATGTAATTGTCTGTGAAGCCACTTATTTTTCCTTCATCATTTTCTCCCTCCCATAAAACGGGTCTTTCACTTTCTAAATGCTCCGAATAGAATGCTCTTTTCTTTTTTTCACTCAGAATTCTCAAAATTTTATTGCGCTCATATCGCTTTTCCATCGGAACCACTTCTTGAATTCGCAAGGCTGTGGTATTGTCTCTTTCGCTGTAGGTAAATACGTGCAAGTAGCTCACAGGGAGTTCGCTTAAAAATTGCTGCGTCTCAGTAAACAACTCGTCTGTCTCGCCAGGGAAACCGACGATTACATCCACACCAATGCAAGCATCCGGCATCTTATTTTTGATATCCTGAATGCGATTCCGATACAATTCGGTGCGATAGCGACGTCGCATCGCAGCTAGAATAGCGTCACTTCCACTTTGAAGCGGAATGTGAAAATGAGGCATAAATTTCTTACTCTTTGAAACGAAGTCAATGATTTCGTCTGTGAGTAGATTAGGTTCAATACTACTAATACGATATCGTTCAACACCTGGTAATTCATCAAGCTGTTTGACGAGTTCGAGTAATGTCTCACCGTGGGAGGTACCGAAATCTCCAATATTTACACCTGTCAGAACAATCTCCTTTGCACCATCCTGTATTGCCTTGCGGGCTTGATCTAATGTTTCTTCGATGGTCGCACTGCGCGAGCGGCCACGAGCTAGTGGTATGGTGCAAAAAGCACAGAAATAGTTACAACCGTCTTGAACTTTTAAAAAAGTTCTCGTTCTGTCACCCTTGCTGTAGCTAGGAATAAAAGTCTTGACATCCTTGATTTCGCCAGCTTTGATAAGACCTTTTTCTTCAACTGAAGATGACTCAACGTGCTGAACAATGTTGAACTTTTCATTCGCACCTAGCACAATATTGACCCCTTCAATATTTGCAATTTCTTGCGGTTTTAGTTGTGCATAACAACCAATGACAGCAACATACACTCCCGGGTTATGCCGAATGGCGCGGTTTACAATGTTTCTACATTTTTTATCTGCTTGATCTGTCACACTGCAGGTGTTGATGACCAATACATCAGGATGTTCTTCCATCTCCACACGAGCATATCCTGAGTCTGTGAATTGTCTCGATATAGCGCTGGTTTCCGCAAAATTGAGTTTGCAGCCTAAAGTGTGAAAAGCAACTTTTTTGTATTGATTCATTATTGCTTCGATCTTTTACTACGATCCACGGGCTTAACGGTGCCATTTTCTGCGGGCATCACTCTGATTGGATTTGCAACATCCGTTTTCGAAGGTGTTGCTTTTCCAGGCTTGATTTTGTCCAACGTACAATCATATCCACCGCAATCCACTGGTTGCAGCTTTTCATCAACCACGGTAAGATAATCCTTACTAACCTTGAATCTTCTGATATCCGATGGATTGCTCGAATTTGTAACAATAATCAGAGTGCTATCGGCTGAATAAATCCATGAACCTGAAATTCGAAGGATGTTTTCTGGAGATTTTTCTCTAATTTTTTGTTCGCGATAGACCGCGTTATTTTTATTCAATAGAGTCAGTATGACTTTAGTGGTTTTGCAATCTGAACAAGGCTTATCTCCTATGTAAGTGACTTGTTCTTCTCCAGGAACATTAAGCGAGTTTCTAGAAATCGTTGCCTTCTGTTTTGTAGTGTCAGTAACCGTTGGAGCAGTCTCACTTCCAGGTGTAGCAGGTGGTGTTGAGCACGAAGCTAGAAATGTAATGGATAGGCCTGTAAGGATTTGAACAATTCGCATGTCGAACATTATATTTTGCAAAAATAGGGTATATCTCCAATTTGTTTAGTTTTACAATGTATGCAGAAGATTATTATTGTAGGTAATGGCATCAGTGGAATTACGGCTGCTCGTTACATCAGAAAAAAATCTGATGCAGAAATTCTTGTTATTTCTAATGAGTCGGAGTATTTCTTTTCTCGTACTGCACTCATGTATGTTTATATGGGGCATATGAAATGGGAGCACATTGAGCCGTATGAACGAAATTTCTGGTCAAAGAATAGAATAAACTTGAAAAAAGGATTAGTTACTTCTTTCGACTTCTCTGAAAAATTGGTCTTTATTGGAAATGAAAAGATTTCTTATGATAAACTGATTCTTGCTTGTGGGAGCAAATACAAAGAGCTTGGTGCACCGGGTGAAAAAACCGAAGGAATATTCGGTATGTACTCTAAAGAAGATTTTGATCAAATATGGAATTGGACAAAGGGAGCTAAATGGCGTGCTCCAAGGATAACAAAAGCAACCGTCATTGGAGGGGGATTGATTGGAATTGAATTAGTTGAAATGCTTCATTCAGAAGGAATACATGTGGATTTTATCATACGCGATGGATCTTTCTGGTCTAGTGTCCTACCTTCATTAGAAAGCGAAATCGTCACGAGACACATTCTTTCAAAAGGGATCAACTTGATCACGAATGAAGGAATCAGTGAAATACATTCTACAGAAGGGAAAGTTAGCGGACTCACTTTGAATAGTGGTATTGTCCTCAATACCGAAATGCTAGGTGTTACAATAGGAGTAGAGCCAAATATTTCTTTTTTGCAAAATTCTGGTTTGAAACTAGACAAAGGAATTTTGGTGAATCATCGACTAGAAACGAACCAAAAGGATGTTTTTGCCGTGGGTGACTGCGTTCAATTAGAAGCTCCTGACCAAGGTAGAAAAGCAATTGAACCAGTATGGTACACCGGTAGGATGATGGGAGAAGTAGCGGCCATCAGTGCTCTTGGATTGGATGGAGAATATCACCCTGGCGTTTGGTTCAATAGCGCGAAGTTTTTTGATATCGAATATCAAGTTTATGGATCTGTTCCTGTTAAGGAAAAGGATGAATTAAAGAATATTGTTTTTAGAAGAAATGATGATGTGTTGAGGTTGGTTTTTGAAAATGATAAACTGATAGGAGTTCAAGGTCTTGGAGTTCGTGTCAAACACGAAATTGCCGAAAAGTATATTTTGAATGGTGCTAATGAAGTGGAATTGAATTCAAAATGGAAAGAGCTATTATTTGATCCAGAGTTTTATGCTTTGCCAGCGTTGGCAACGAATTAATTGAAAAAATAATGAATGCAATTAGCAACGATGGTGTGTGGTTTCGATCTATCTCTTCTCGCGGTATTAGTGCTTGGGGAATAGGTGTTATTCTAACTGGATTCTATGTGGCTTTGTATTGGTTTCCTACATTTTTGGAGCCGTTAATTCGGTTGTTTGATCCCTTGAGCTTTTTACTTCGAATGAAACCAGCTGATCAATGGTTTTTGTATGGTACATTCTACACGCTTGCTGTTACCATTTTTGGAATAAAGTTTTTGAAAAAATATAAGGGCAACAAGTATCATTTTTATCGCACACTGGTGCTCATTTTTTGTCAACTCGTATTAGCCTACTTAGTTCCTATATGGCTTAGCAGAATCAATCAGCCGGAATTTTACTTTTCTTATTTCTGGCCTCTTAAAAGAGAATATTTATTCCCAAGTGATCTCAGCCATCTCTATAATAGTGGGAACTTTGGTGTATTTGCAACTTTTTGGTCTGTGGTCATGATCCTTATTGCTACCCCTATTTTGACATATCATTTTGGAAAAAGATGGTATTGCTCTTGGGTCTGCGGCTGCGGTGCATTGGCAGAAACTGCAGGTGATTCATTTCGTCAGTTATCAGATACGTCTGTGAAAGCTTGGAAATGGGAACGTTGGATTATTTATTCAGTGTTACTTCTTATCGTTGGGCTTACGATTCTTCTTTGGGTGAATAGCTATTACAAAGGGGAAGTGTTAGGAAGTGTTTCTCGAGCATATGCCAAAGGTTATGGGTTTTTCATTGGAAGTTTATTCAGTGGAGTAGTGGGAACTGGATTCTATCCAATTATGGGTAGCAGAGTCTGGTGTCGCTTTGGTTGTCCAATGGCTGCAATCTTAGGGATTCAACAACGGTTTTTCTCAAAGTTTAGAATAACAACTAATGGTGGACAATGCATAAGCTGCGGTAATTGCAGCACCTATTGTGAAATGGGAATAGATGTGCGCGCTTATGCACAACGTGGAGAAAATATTGTCCGCGCTTCTTGTGTGGGATGCGGTGTGTGCAGTTCTGTTTGCCCTCGTGGTGTTCTGAAATTAGAATCAGGCAAAGAGCCAAGAATTAAATTTTAATTCTCTTTATTAAACGCAAATTGTGGCTATAACTCTTAGTTTCTTCATTGAAGATGCCTTGATGGTCTAATTTGTCTAGTCTAACCTTTCCTGAAGCATGAATTATACTTTTGATTCCTAGCTCTTTTTGGTTAATGATTAAGCCAACATGTGTAATACGTCCTTCGTGGTTATCAAAAAATGCTAAGTCTCCCGTTTCCGCCTCATCATTGAAAGTAATGATTTCTCCAATTTCCGCTTGTTGATAGGCATCCCTTGGAATGCTTATTCCATTCATTCGAAAAACAAGTTGGGTGAAACCACTGCAATCGATACCCATCAGCGTGCGACCACCCCATAAGTATGGAGTGTCGAGAAAGATCATTGCACCAAGCGCTAGTTCAGCTGGTGCAGTGGCGTTCTTTGCATCCATCGGCGCGCTCAAGAACTTTTTATTTCCACAAATAATTTCAGATTCGCTAATGAATCTGACCATTGACCCGGCAGGGAGAAAGGAGAAACCTTCATTTTCATTTCTCACCACAAATAGAGGAGCGGTAACTGATTTTGCATCAGGAACAATCATTTCATCAATCGAAACAATCTGTTTCAAATCTACCCATCCGGTATAATTGTCGTGGTTGAGTTGAACCATTGCCCATTTTTCAGTTGTTTCAAGCACCTCCATTGTTTCCCCAAATAGAACTTGGTTGGTCATTTCACTTCTATCTGAAGGTTCATGACGCATTGGAATGCATGCTAGCGGGCAGATGGCTCTTTTCATGTTGAAATTTTGTGGTTACAAAGATGGTGGAAAGCGTTTAATCGGCGAAAAACATCTATTCGTCTTAATTTTCCCAAGATTATTTTGCTTTTTAATTATTTGAAAAACAACACTTTACGTTATTTTAATCGACGAATGAGTAAAAAACATCGACGAATATTTGTTTTTTGTCGAAGAATAGCTAATATTTGTCGTCCGAAACAATTAGTCTATCGAAATATCCCCCTCTGGGATCTTCTTATTTTTTATAATCTAACGTTTAATTTAAACCTACCGAATGAAACATTCTACGTTTTCATGGGGAAATCAGGTCTGTAGCTCACCGAGTGCAGAATCGATTTCAAAAGCTTTCAAGGCAATGGCTTTGATCGCATTTTTGTTTTTGTGGGGTGGTATTGGACTTTTTGCCCAGTCACCATCTTTATCTATTACCGGATCAAATAACTACAATGCCCCTGCAAATAACCCAGGTGGCTATGCGCAGTTACCAAGCGGGTATATAGATTGTGGATCTGTTAATGAAGGAGATTGGACTTATTCAGTGATGAGTAATTCTGAGTTTGGATTTGGACCCAAGACAGCTTATTTTCAGGAGAGTCCTTCAGGATGTACCAATTCAATCTGGACTGGTGGTTACATAGGCTCAACTCCTCATTCATTAATGGCACAAGTCAGCATTGCAGTACCTGCAAATGGTGCTCTTTTGTCATTTGAATACCTTTCGGCTTTAATAGATGTTCAAAATGATGGATTAGATTATTCTTTCCTCAACATTAATGGCGAGCCTTTCTTTACGGTATATCACGTCGCTTCTAATAACACTAATGATTTCGTTGATGCAACTATCAACATTTCTGAGTTTGCGGGTCAAACAATCACGATTAGTGCAGGAAACGTAACCTCTGATGATGCTTTACAAGGTAACGTATTGTTCGGTTGTTTTGCTGTGTTGTGCAGTGATTGCACTCCAGCGTTATCAATGACATGCGCAAGCAATGTAACTGTAGAATGTGGCCAAGAGGGCAATCTTGAGCTTACAGGATCTCCAGTTCTTGACATTACAGAGTGTGATGATATGATGGCTGTTAGCCTTAATTTTTCTGATTTAATCATTTCTGAAACTGCTTGTAACAAAGTAATCGTTCGCACGTGGGTAGCTACGTACGGTGATTTGACTGAAACTTGCACGCAAACAATTACTGTAGTAGATACTACTGCTCCAGTGATTAGCGGTGTTGAGCCAGTTGTTACAGTTGAGTGTTTGGAAAATGTTCCTGGACCAGCAGAAGCTTCAGCAATTGATGCTTGTTCTGGTGCTACTTCAGTAGAATCTTTTACTAGTAACACAGGTGAAATCATTTCACATTGTGATCTTTCAACAGCTTTTGGTCCTGGTCCAGATTGGGCTATTTGGTTGCCAACGCTTTATCAATTAGGTTATGCAGCAAGCTCTCAGTTCAACTTTGTTGGATCGGGTTCTTTTGACCAATACAATGATGGTAGCGCTCACCTTTATGGTACAGTTGCTAATAACATTAACCCAGCTCAGCAATTCCAGGTTGATTTCTGGTTTGATAATGCTGCTGATTGGGCAACATGGTCTTCAATGGGTAGAAGTTACAAAGACGATCTAAACTGCGCACAAGCAGGCAATCTCTACATGGATTGGACTTACTATGAGATGGTCAACGATTTCTCAACTCTTACAGGTATGGGTGACTACGCTGGTGATGTATTATACTTCCAGCACATGCCATCTAACTACTATTTCGGTATGCAAATCGGTCAAGGCGCAAACAACAAAAACTGTGGCTTTGGTCTTTCAACTTGGTTCTACTTCAACGGATTCATGGATGGTAACTATGTTACTGGTCATGGTGACGCTAACACTGATGCTTCTTGTGAGCCAGTAAATGAACAAGATTGCGTACACAACACTGAATTTACGTTCTTATACCGCGCACAAGATGCGTGTGGTCGCGCTTCAATTGTTTCTCAGCAAATCATTGTTGACGATAATACTCCTCCAACTTTTGTTGACTGCCCAGAATCAATTACTATTGAATGTGGTCAGGAAATTCCTGCAGTTACCAATCCTAATGCAGTAGATAATTGCACAGGTGATGTAGTTGTAGCATACCTAGGTGAAGTATTGGAAGGTGACCAGTGTTTAAACACAATCACGCGCACATGGAGCGCTATTGATCTTTGCGGTAACCGTTCAAACTGTGTTCAAGTTATTACTGTGGTTGATACAACGGCTCCTAGCTTTGATTCAACTCCAGCTTCTGAAGTTACTTACGAGTGCAGCAGCGTAGAAGCTCCTGCAGTTCTTACAGCTACTGACGTTTGTCAAGGTGTTGTTCCAGTTCAATATGAAGAAGCAATCATCGAAGGTGAGTGCGCTGGACAATATACTATCAACCGTCACTGGTGGACTTCTGACAACTGTCAGAACACTACACATTTCTATCAAACAGTTAATGTTATCGATACTACTGGTCCTGTATTTGATGAGTATTCATTCTATACACAGATCCTTTGCGAAAACCTTCCAGCAATTCTCACAGCTACTGATGCTTGCGGAACAGCAACTGTAGAAGTTACTTTCGAACAATTGAATTCTGGTGGATGTCTTGGTGTACTTCACAGAATCTACACTGCTACTGATGATTGTGGTAACACAACTACTACTGAACAATACATCACTATCGTTGACTTTACTAATCCAACTATCAATGGTGTTGGAGAGGAGATGTCAGTTGAATGTTCTGATGTAGAAGCAGGAGAAGAATTCATCTTCGGTGCAGGTGACGTTTACGCTACTGACAACTGTGGTGGTGAAGTTTCTATCAACTACTCAGAAGAAGTGGTTGCTACTGATGACAACTGTCCAAATTCTTATGATGTGATCCGTACTTGGGTTGCTACTGACTATTGTGAAAATGATACAATGGCTACTCAGTTAGTTCACATTATCGATACTACTGCTCCTTCTTTTGATGAGTACACTGCTGAACAAAGTGTAAGCTGTGAGTTGGAAATTCCTGCAGCTTCTGTAGTTGTTTCTGATCTTTGCGGTGATGCTTCTTGGACGCACGTTGATGTTCGTATCGACGGTTCATGTGACCAGGCATACACTATCGAGCGTACTTTCACTGCAGTTGACGCTTGTGGAAATGAAAACACTCTTGTAACTTACATTTATGTTTACGATGAAACAGCTCCTTCTTTTGATGAAAATGCAGTTGCTGAAATCTCTATTGAGTGTGGTCAAGATATTCCTTATATCGAGCCAGCTTCAACTGACAATTGTGGTGAAGTAGTTACTACTCACAATGATGTAACTGTTGAAGAATCAGATTGCTTCACTTTGATCCAACGTACTTTCACAGCTACTGATGAGTGTGGTAATTCTAATAGCTTCGTGCAGTTTGTTTATATTACAGACACAACTGCTCCATCATTTAATGAGTATGCTTTAGAATTGGATCGTCCATGTGATGATTACAGTGGAAACTACATCACTGCAACTGATGTTTGCAACAACTTTGAGATTACTTATACAGAAGAAATCGTTTCTGGATCATGCGCTGGTCGCATAATCCGTGAATACACTGCTACTGATGTTTGTGGTAATTCAAGCACAGCAATTCAGATCATTACTTTGATCGATACAGTTAGCCCAGTTGCTTCTTTCGTTCCAGAAAACCAAATCGTAGAATGCGGCTCTGCATATGAAATGGCTAATGCTACTTTCACTGACAACTGCGACGATTCACTAGAACCAGAGTTGAATATCGAAACAACTTTTGAAGGTTGTAATACTATTTTAACTTACACTTGGACTGTTGTTGATCATTGCTTCAATGCAGCTTCAGCTTCTGCAACAATCACGATTGTTGATACTACTGCTCCTTTCTGGGATTTCGTTCCTGCTGATGTAACTATCAATTGTGACGAAGAAATTCCTGCTATTGTGATGGCACAAGCTTCTGATGTTTGTGATGAACAAGTAGATGTAGCAGTAACTGAAATGACAACTGCAGGTGAGTGCGCAAACGAACAGACTATCTCTCGTTTATATCGTGCATTCGATGATTGCGGAAACGAAATCATGGCTATTCAGTATGTTTATGTTGTTGATGTTACAGCGCCTTCTATGGAAGGTCAGTCAGAAGTAATCGTTGAGTGTGGTTCTGATATTCCAGAATTAGCACCAACAGCTACAGATGCGTGTGGTGACGTAACTATCAGCTTTGTTGATGGCGAATTTTCATCAAATGCAGTTTGTGGTGACCATGATACTTATTTAGGTAGTCAATATGGTAGCGCATCTCATGCTGGTGGCCAATATTTATTGAATAACTTCAATACTGCGTTCCCTAATGGTTTGACTATTGGCTGCGGTGGAAATACGATGTCATTCACAAGTGCTCAAGCATTGATAAACTATCTGCCTGTTGGAGGAACACCATCAGTAATGAGCGGCCCTTCTATAAACCCTAGCCCTGCAACAAATGGATTAGCAAATCAATTGATCACAGCAATTCTTAATGTTACTTTCGACGAATCAGATGCTTCTTTTTCTAGTTCATACTATAACTCAGGAGATTTGATTTTCGCTAATGGCTTATTCGCAGGATTGACTGTTAATCAAGTAATTCAAATTGGAAATAATCACATTGGTGGTTGTTCAAGCGAGTATACGTTAGTTCAAGTTAGAGATGCGATTCGTGTCTTTAATAGAGCCTACTCTAGCAACTCTAACACTGGTTCATCTGCTTTCATTTGTGAAGCATCTCAATCTACATCATGCGATCAAAGCTTCGTAAGAACTTGGACTGCGACTGATTTATGTGGAAATAGTTCAACTTTCGAGCAAGTTATTTCCATAGTTGATACAACAGCTCCATCTGTAGAAGGAGAAGTTGAAATAAATAGACCATGCGATGATTTCTCAGGAATTTACATCAACTATTCTGATGTATGCCACGATGTTACTGTTGAGTATGAAGACCAAACTGTTTCTGGCGGATGTCAAGGACGTGTAATCAGAACATACAATGTTATTGATGAATGCGGTAATCAAACTGACTTCGTTCAGATCATAACACTTATAGATGCAACTGTTCCAGTAGTAGTTGAAGAACCTGCTGATATGACAGTAGAATGTTCTGATCAGTCTTGGACTTATGCAGATGTAGTATTCACAGACAATTGTGATGATGAAGTTTCAGTTGAGTTCGGTGTTGAATACATGCCTTCTGGTTGTCTTGGTTCTTACCTTGCAACTTGGACAGCAACTGACAACTGTGGCAACGTTACAATCGTTGATCAGGTAATTACTATCGTAGATACTGAAAATCCATTCTTCGAATTCGTTCCAGAAAGCTTTACAGTAGAATGTTCAGAGGATTTCACTCTTGAAACTCCAAGTGCTAGTGACCTTTGCTCTTCTGCAATCGTAACAATCGCAACAGATACAATTCAAGGTGCATGCCCAAGCAATTACACAATCGTTCGTAACTTCACTGCTACAGACAACTGCGGTAACATTGCTGAGGCTAGCCAAACTATTGAAGTAGTTGATACAACAGCACCAAACTGGAACTTCGAAACTGCAACTTACGAATTGTCTTTCGAGTGTGACGAAATCAGAGCTTCTGTAGAACCTACAGCTAATGATGCATGCAATGCTGTTGAGATCATGGTAAATGAAACGATTTACTATGAGTCTCCATGTTATACTTCTGGTGCATACATATTCGTAGCAGTTGATGCTTGCGGAAATGAATCTGCTCCTTTCTATCAGTACTTCACAGTGAACGATACTCAAGCTCCTGAATTCGCACAATATTCAGTGGAAATTGAGCGTCCATGTGATGACTATATGGGAACCTTTGTAACTGCTACAGACAACTGTAATGGTGCTGAGATCTCTTATACTGATGAAGCTGTATCTGGTGGTTGTCAAGGTCGTATCATCCGTAACTATACTGCAATTGATGCTTGTGGAAACGAATCATTCGCTCAACAAATCATCACATTGACTGACGCTATTGATCCAACAGTTGCTGAGCAACCAATGGATATGACTATCGAGTGTGGTGATGATGTTCCAGGATTCATTCCTTCGTTCTCTGATAACTGTGACGATGAATTGTCTATCGAAGCAGCTAGCAGCACAGCAACTGAAGGTTGCACTGAAACAATCACTCGTACTTGGACAGCAACTGACAACTGTGGTAATTCTATCACTATTGATCAAGTGATCACTATTGTTGATACAACTGCTCCAGTATGGAACGGCGAAGGATACTCTGAGACTGTTTCTTGTGGTA
>JAIXWP010000061.1 GCA_027491215.1 Flavobacteriales bacterium
AAAACTTATCGCGATGTGCGATTGGTAGGTGCACCTCCAAGTGAGATTGGTAAATTCGGTGGCGATACAGATAACTGGGTGTGGCCGCGCCATACAGGTGATTTCTCGGTGTTTAGAATCTATGCCGATAAAAACAACAATCCAGCGGATTACAGCGCTGACAATGTTCCGTACACTCCCGGTCACTTTTTCCCGATCTCTCTAAAAGGAGTAAAGGAAGGCGACTTCACAATGGTCTATGGATTCCCTGGAAGAACAGAGCACTTGCTAACTTCTTACGCAGTCGATTATGTATTGAATGTGTCGAATCCAATGCGTATTAAAATGAGAGAGACTTCATTGAGCATTATCGATGCTCGCATGAAGCAATCAGATAAATTACGCATTCAGTATGCCGCGAAACAAAGTGGAATCAGCAATGCATATAAGAAGTGGATTGGTCAAGAAATGGGCTTGAAGCGTTATAATGCATCAAGTGTTAAGGGAGAGGAGGAAAGAGCCTTTCAGGAAAAAGTTGCTGGAAATGCTGAGTTGAAGCCACTTTTAGAGAATATTAAAAAGCTTTACCAAGACAATCAATCTACCAATTTGGCTCGAGAAGCTTTTGTTGAATACGTGTTTTATGGACCAGAAGTATTTGCTGCTGCAAAGAGTATGGATGATTTCTTCAAAGCTTATGGTGCTTCCGAAAAGGGCGGAGTGTTGGAGCAGAAGCGTGATGAGTTGATTGCAGGACTTCGCTTGTTCTACAAAGATTTTGATCTCGAAACAGAAAAGCAGTTGTTTGCTTCGATGACCCCGCTGTATTTGAAGGCTATTGAAAGTCGCTACGGCGGTGCGGCTTTCCAGAAGTACACAGACAAAAAAGGCGACTATCGTGCAATGGCAGAGAAGGTGTACTCGAAGAGTGTATTGCGCGACAGTACACTTGCGATTGCATTCATTAAGAAGTACACTCCGAAGGCTGAATCGAAGCTATCGAAAGATCCGGTGATGGATATCTCCTCTCAGCTTTATGCTATCTACATGACAGAATTGAATCCGAAGGTGAGAGCCTTCAATGGACAACTGGATGCTTTGATGTCAAGTTATGTTCGTGCAAAACAAGAAGTACTGCCGGTAAAGAATAATTGGAATGATGCGAATAGCACACTTAGAATTTCTTTTGGAAAGGTAGAAGGAAGTGCACCTCGTGATGGAATGGCTTATACACCCTTCACTACTGCCTCTGGAATTTTGGAGAAATATGAAACAAAGAATCCAGACTTTGCGATTCGCTCAAAGTTGAAGGACATGATTTCGAAGAAGCAATTTGGTAAGTATGCGGAGAATGGAGAATTGCATGTGTGCTACACAGGAAGCAATCACACCACAGGTGGAAATAGCGGTTCACCAGCATTGAATGCGGATGGCCATTTGATCGGAATCAATTTCGACCGTTCATGGGAAAGTACAATGAGTGATATCTATTACAGCCCAGAAATCTGCCGCAATATCATGGTAGACGCGCGCTACGTGCTATGGGTCATTGACGAGTACGCCGGCGCCGGCTATCTGCTAAATGAGATGAAACTCATTCAATGACAAGGAATCAATGACAAATTACAAATGACAAGTGACAAATAAAATGTACAAATATTTGTCATTTGTCATTTGTCACTTGTCATTGATTAAGCGTATTTCCCTACGAAGTAGATTATGACAACGGCAACGGCAAAACAGAAAATAGCGAAAGTTACTGGTCCGCCGATTTCGTTTTGTTCTGCTTCTTGATGTCCATGATGATGCTCATTGTGATTTCCGTGTGCCATAATATTTTGTTTTTTATGGCCACAAAAATAGATATACAATTCAAATAAAATGACACTCATGGACAAAAAATGGCGCTTTGGTCTAAAAATCATTATTGTAGCTTGGCTTAACGTATTTCTTACACTAAGTTTGCTTTGTCTTTCGGATGTTAATAGCATTCGAGGGTGATTAGCTCGTTTAATCAATTAGTTTTAAGTGTTTCAGAAATCCCGTGGTTAATCCTGCGGGATTTTTGTTTTTAGGGGGTCGGAAAGGGAGGGTATTACTCTGTTTTATGGTAATCTCATTATATTTGGCACACCTGCAAGTGACCTCCCTCGAAGAATGCAACCTTTTCGGCGGCTGGTAGTCTTGTTTGAGAGCCTAAGAGGATAAAGACATGAAACCAAAAAGACTGATCCAAATTGGATTTTTAGCCCTGTTCACTATTTTGACGCAAGCTGTATCAAAAGCCCAAGTTGTAGTGAACGAATTCTGTATCGCTAATTATAACGATTATGCCTTGGGTGCAGAGTATGAAGATTGGATTGAATTCTATAATCCAACAGCGGCGCCCATCAATATCTCTGGATTCTGGCTGAGTGACAACATCAATAATCCTCAAAAATTTGAAATTCCAGCAGGAACTACGGTTCCAGCAAATGTACATCGTTTGATTTTGGTTACGGGCACATTTGAATACGATCCAAATTATTTGGGCCAAATCAACACTAGTTTCAAAATCACTCAGACGGCGGGCGAGCAAATCGTATTCTCGAATCCAGCAGGTGTAGTATTGGAATCGTACGATTTTTCTTCAATGTCACCTAATCAGGCCAATCATTCTTGGGGTCGTCAGACGGACGGTGCTGCGAACATGATGATTTTCACAAATCCAACACCAAGCGCAACAAATACAGGTGCATCAGGCAGTGACTATGCTGCAATGCCGATATTTAGCGTACAAGCAGGATATTATGCAGGTGGAACGAATGTTACCATCACTACTACTGAACCAAGCTCTTCTATTCGATACACGACAGATGGATCAATCCCAACTGCTGCAAGTACCTTATATACAGGTCCGGTTGCCATCAACGCAACAACAGTATTAAGAGCAATCGTTACTTCTACAAATGCGGACATTCTTCCAAGTTTTGTAGAAACCAATACTTACTTCGTCGGAGCCGATCAGCATTCCATAGTGCTTGCATCCGTAAGCGGGGCGAGCCTTAGTGATGGAAGTTGGTTCGGTGATGAATTAATGCACCTTGAAATTTTTGATGCCAATGGAAACTTTGTAGTAGAAGCTACTGGTGATTCCAACGAGCATGGTAACGATAGTAATGCATACGATCAACGTGGTTTTGACTACGTGACGCGCGATGCTCTTGGTTATGACAATGAGATTGAAGCTCCGATTATCAACACTAGGAATAGAGATGGTTATGAGCGCATCATTTTTAAAGCTGCGGCAAATGATAACTATCCATTTAGTAATGGTGGCGCACACATTCGTGATGCATATGTTCATCAACTATCCATTCTTGGAGATTTGAAAGTGGATGAGAGAAGCACAGAATCATGCGTACTCTATATCAACGGTGATTACTGGGGAGTATATGAGATGCGTGAAAAAGTTGATGATATCGATTTCACAGATCATTACTTCGATCAACCTGAAGGGTTTGTAGACTTCCTCAAGACTTGGGGTGGTACATGGACAGAATATGGTGATGGAACAGATTGGTATGATCTAGTGGCTTTCATTACATCAAGCAGTATGGCTGATCAAGCGAATTATGATTATGTGGTGACACAGTATAATACGAATAGCTTGATTGACTACTTCATCTTAAATAGCTATACTGTATGCACTGACTGGCTTAACTGGAACACTGCATGGTGGAGAGGCAGACACCCCGATGGTGATGCTCGCAGATGGAGATATGCATTATGGGATAACGATAATACATTCGGACATGGTGCTAACTACACTGGTGTCAACAGTACTAATCCAGATGCTGATCCATGTCAAGTGGATGAAATGGGAGACGTGGGTGGACAAGGACACGTTCCTGTTCTGAACGCTTTGTTTGATAACGAACAATTCTTTGCAGATTATATTCAACGTTATGCGCAGCTTTCAAATACTATCTTCTCTTGTGACCGAATGGTCGAGGTTTTAGATAGTATGGTCAATGTAATTGATCCTGAAATGCAACGTCAGTGTCAGCGCTGGGGTGGTACCTACGCAGGATGGCAGGCTAACGTACAAACAATGCGCAACTTTATTCTTGCGCGTTGCAGCGATGAAGTAATAGGCGGTATTGAAGATTGCTATGATGTAACTGCATATACTTTGACTGTTCAAATTGATGGAGTAGGAGTTATTGAAGTAGAAGATTACAATCTTGATGAAACCACTGCTCCATGGAGCGGAACCTTCTTCGGTGATCTCCCAATTGATCTCGATATTCCTGGTCTCACTTGTGGAACATTCGTTGGATGGGAAATTGTTTCTGGAACTGGTACGTTAGTAGATCCTGCAGCTCCTGAAACTCAATTGACTCTTCAAAGTGACGTGACATTGGTGGCTCACTTCGTAGCAAGCACAGGAGTTGCTTCTATCACGTATGTTACAGTTCCTGCTGAAGCTGGTGTTATTGAGGTCAATGGAACAGCGGTAGCAAATCTTCAGACAATTGATTATCCATTAGGCGAGACACAATCGGCTTCTGTTACAGTAAATGAATGGTTTGAGTTTGATAACTGGGAATCTCCAATCGAGGTTGATCCAGATGATGAAGCCTTGGATATCACATTCACTTCTTGTTTATCAGATACCATTTTTGCAATATTCACCGAGATCCCTCATGCTGAATTGACAATCAATGTATTCCCTGTTGGAGCTGGAACGGTTGAGTTTGATGGAACAGTGCTTGCCACGTATCCTTTTGTTGATGTCATCAATACAGGTAACTATAATGTGAGTGCAATTGAAATTACGGATATCACAACATTCAGTCACTGGACGATTAATAATAATACGATTAGCCCAAATGATCTAACAATGGATATCATTTTGAATTTGCAAGTGGATGATACCTTGGTAGCTGTATTTAATGTATTAGAAAGAGTTGATCTAACGATTGATGTGGAACCTGCTGGTGCTGGTACCATCACCTTCGATGGCAATCCGCTTCCTAGCTATTCTTACACAGAGAACTTGTTGACGGATGTAGATTATGCAATCACAACAACTCCAATCGATGAATGGAGCGCATTCGATCATTGGGAAATAAACAATCACGCGCTCTCACCTGACGCGTTGAGCACAGATGTTATTTTGAATCTTCAAGAAACGGATACGTTGATTGCAGTTTACAACGTGACTCCTCACTATGAAGTGGTGTTGAAAGTTGATCCTCCTTTCGCAGGTAAAGCTTTCTTCCACGATGGTACAATGACAGAGACGGAAGCAACGATGGTGTTAGAAGGAGCAATTCCTAGAGGATTTAGAACAGAAGCGAATGAATTCTATGTGTTTAAGAACTGGTCTTGGAAAACTGCAACTCCACTCGTTCCAGATAATAGCGCTCCTTTGGCGATATTTGAATTCAATGCACCTGATACGATCATCGCGCATTACGAAAAAGAACCGTTGACTTACTTCGTTCCAAACTCGTTCAGTCCAAACAACGATGGTATCAATGACGTGTTCTTGCCTATTACGAATGCAGTAGATCCAGAGTACTATCATTTAATGATTTTCAATCGCTGGGGTGAAATGGTATTCGAATCAAAAGATCCGAAGAAAGGTTGGGAAGGTGACTTCAAAGGAGGAGAGTACTATTTGCCAGACGATGTGTACACTTATTTCTTGAAAGTAAAATGGTTCCATGAAGAACAGTATGTAGAGAAGGATGGAACTATAATGATGTTTAGATAAATTCTATATCTATATAATAGAGGCCGTCCTATTGGACGGCCTCTTTTTTTTTCAGTTATTTTTTATTTTTTGAAACCTTCTACGGAACGCACCCGTTAAAGACATCAAACAACACTATCTAAAGTTTACGCGAGGACATTTAATTCCACCCTAATGAAAAATGTACCTAACCTAACTTTAAACACATATGTTGGAGTATTACAAAGCAGTTCTAGGAAATGTAACGTTTGATGCTATGTTATTCCGCAAAGAACTTCGAAAAGCCATGAGGCAGCTCGGAGGTGATGATCGGACTCGGCTAAGAGATTGGCTCAAACAAAGTGGACTAGTTTGAAATGAAATATTTCGACTAAATTACCTAAACTAAAAAGGTCGCAATGATGCAATATCGTTGCGACTTTTTTGTTTTGGCGTAACTTCGTTCCGAGGTAAGCATCTTAGTATTACTAAATCTACTTATGAATAAACTACTGCCTATGATATTGCTTGCAATATCATCTTTCTCTTGTTTTGCCCAGGCCACTTTTACCATCAGCGGTACTATTACCGAAAAGGGAAGTGGAGAAACACTTCCCGGTGTAGATATCATTTGCTTCGAACAACAAGCAGGTACAAGCACCAACAATTATGGCTTCTATTCTCTTACACTCAAAGGCGATTCAGCTACTGTAGTGATTAGATTCACTGGCTATGCCGCACAAAGTTTCAAGGTTTCAAAAACATCAGGTCGTATCAATGTACAGCTCGAACAAGAATCAAAAACACTTAATGAGGTGGTGATTTCTGCAGAGCAGACTCGCAAGGTTTCTGAAGAAACACAAATGAGTACCATTGATATTCCTATTTCACAAATCAAAAAAATACCAGCACTTCTTGGAGAGAAAGATGTCTTGAAAGTGATTCAGCTTTTACCTGGAGTGCAAAAGGGGGGAGAAGGGAGCAGCGGCTTTTATGTTCGCGGCGGTGGGCCTGATCAAAACCTTATCATTCTTGATGATGCGACCGTTTATAATGCGAGTCACTTGTTTGGGTTTTTCTCCATCTTTAATGGTGATGCGTTGAAAAGCGTTGAGCTTATGAAAGGCGGATTTCCTGCACGATACGGCGGACGATTGTCTTCTGTACTTGAAATGCAAATGAAAGATGGAAATAAAGAAGAGATCCACGGCGAAGCAGGCATCGGACTTATTTCATCACGCCTTACTTTGGAAGGCCCCATCAAAAAAGGTAAATCATCTTTCTTGGTTTCAGGAAGAAGAACCTACATCGACGCATTGATCTATCCCTTTTTACCAAAAGATCAGAAAGCTGGATATTTCTTTTACGACTTCAATGCTAAACTGAATTTTATTTTAAATGATAAAAATAGATTATACATCAGTGGTTATTTCGGAAAAGACAAATTCTATTTCCGCCCTGATTATGGCGACGGAAACGAAGATCGTGGTGATTTGAATTGGGGAAATGCTACGGCAACCGTTCGATTGAATCACATTGTAAATGACAAGGTGTTTTCAAACACCTCTTTGATTTTTTCAAAGTATAATCTGGGAATTAATTTCTTGGAATCAACCGGCAACGATAGTTTTGAATTGCGCTACAGAAGCGGGATTCGTGACTTTGCAGCAAAGCATGATGTCGATTATCGACCAAATGCAAAGCACTATATCCGCATGGGAGCGAGTGCTATATATCATCGATTTACACCGAGTGCTATCACCGTCAAAAGCTCTGATGATTTCGAAAATGAAAATGAGATCGACGCGCTGGATAATATGGAGGGAGGTATTTATATCGAAGACGATGTAACGTTGACCCCAAAATTGAAAGTGAATGTGGGAGTGCGAGGAAGTTTGTTTGTCACAGACAACAGAAGTTATTCGGGAATTGAGCCACGATTCAGTGCGCGATATTTATTGAAAGATGATTTAAGTATCAAAGCAAGTTATGCTTTGATGAATCAATACTTGCATCTGTTGAGCAATACAGGAGCAGGCTTGCCAACAGATTTGTGGGTGCCAAGTACATCACGCGTAAGACCACAACGCTCCAATCAAATCGCTTTAGGCTTAGCAAAAGATCTAGAGAATCCACGATTGACAATTACCCTAGAAGGATATTATAAGAAAATGCAAAACGTACTTTCTTACAAAGAAGGCGCAAGCTTCTTGTTAGTCGGAGCCTTCGATGATACACAGAAGATTTCTTGGGAAGATAACGTCACCTCTGGAGAAGGAGAGAGCTATGGAGTAGAATTATTGATTCAGAAAAAAGTAGGTAAATGGACAGGTTGGATAGGATATACTTTATCATGGACCACGCTTCAATTTGATGATTTGAATAATGGCGAAAAATTCTTCGCTCGATATGATAGAAGACATGACTTATCGATTGTTGGCATCTACGAAGTGAACGAAGGCCTCACCCTGAGTGCAACTTGGGTATATGGAACAGGTCAAGCGATAACGTTGCCGCAAGCCAATTACAACGTAGTGCCTCACGAAGCAGACGGACAATTCTTTTTCGTAAATTCAGCTGTAGATTATGGAACCAAGAACGATTTCAGAATGGCGCCTTACCACCGTTTTGATATCGCTGCACAATGGCATAAACAATTAAAGCGTTGTGAACGAACCTTCGAATTAGGCGTGTACAATCTGTACAATCGCAGGAATCCATACTTCTACACGATAGAAGATAATGGCAATGGAAACGCTGTTTTGAAACAAGTTTCACTCTTCCCAATCATCCCATCTGTTTCATGGACATTTACATTCTAAGAAAATGAAGAACACATTATATATCGCATTCGCAATTCTTATTTCAATTGCTTCTTGCACCACTGATGCTACAAACGTAGAGGTGCCCAATACAGCCCCGAAGATCAGCGTGTCATGTTTTATCTCTGATGATATTGATACGATCAATGCTCATGTATATTGGTCAGACCCAGTTTTCACGAATTCATCGCGACCAGAGTTTCCTTCGGACATGGATGTGCGCATCAGTAATGGCACGACGGAAGGAATATTGATCTTCAATGAATTTAATGGTCGTTATCAATTACCTGTCGCACAGTTTCCTTTGGTAGCTGGGCAGACTTATTCACTTGTTGTAAAAGCTACCGATGGAACGACAGTGAGCGCCTCAACATATATTCCACTTTTAGGGCCGCAAGTAACCAGCGCAACAGCTACTATTACAGAGCAATCGCAAGGAGGTGGTTTTGAAGGGGGCAACTACTTACTCACTTTTAAAACAACACTTGCAAATGCATCCGAAGCATTTGAGTATTATCGACTCTCTCATTACGTTAGCTTCCAAGACCTCGTGAATGAATATGAGTATAATGTAAACTATGGTTCTACATTCATCAATGATGACGGGTTAAATAATAATGCACTGTATTCTGAATTCAATGTGCAGTATTATGATTATTCATTGGAGCAAAGTCAGATTAGCTGTGTTACTTACATCATGAATTGCACAGAGGAGTACTATAGATTTCATCAAACCTTAAACAATCAATCGCCCGGAGATCCATTCAGTGAGCCTACGTTGGTTTATTCCAACATAGAAAATGGATTGGGTGTTTTTGCTGGATACAAAAAGGTGATGGTAGAAGTATTACCGCAATAATGTGATATGCCCGCGGCGCGAACCAGCGTCGCCGTTTTCTGCGAGATACTTGATGTAGTAGTTGTAGACTCCATAGTGCAGGTAGTATTCACTATCGCGCTTATTGCCCATCCATATGTCATCCATACTTTTTGTATAAAATACAATATCTCCCCAGCGATCAAAGACAGTGATCTCCATCGAGAGGATGTTTTGAGATGTAATTTTCCAAACATCATTTATTCCATCATCATCAGGAGTGAATGCATTTGGAATGAAGATGAAGTAATCACACTCTTCAATTTCTATATTGATCGTATCGCTAGCACTGCCGCAGACGTTCGTCACAGTGACAGCGTATTTACCAGAAGATTTAGGTTCGATAAAAGCCGCTTCGCTTCCATTGGACCACAAGTATTCTGAGATGTTTTCGTTGGCAGCACTTAGGATGTAGTCAACATCATTGCAAATAGTGATGTCATCACCGAGATTGACAAAAGGATTATTAATAGTAAAAATCTCAATTTGATCAGAGGCCGCACAAGGTCCGTTGGTGACGGTGGCGCTGTAAGTTCCCGCTTGCGTTACTTCAATCGCGTTAGCAGTCTCTCCAGTGCTCCACAACGCAATATTTATTGCATTAAGGGTAATGGTTTCTTCTGGACAAAGAAATAAATCATCACCAAGATTAACCACTGGTTCATTGAAAAAAGTAAGCGTTACATCATCGCTCGTAGAGCAACCATCTACTGTTGCGGTGGCTGTATAATCGTCTGTTGTATTGACTGTAATGGTATTTCCACTCTCACCATTCGACCATTCGACGAATGTGCCAGCATCCAATGTGATGGTGTTGCTTGAGCACTCTGAAAGATCAGGACCCAAATCGATGATGGGTAGAACCGTTTCTGTGATGATGATATCATCACTTGCGCTGCACGTATTCGTTGTTACTTCAACACTATAATTACCTGCTGTTACTTCGATAGCATTACTTGTCTCACTCGTCGACCATTGCACATCATCATAGGTAGTGGTCAGTGTGAGGACTGTGGTTTCGCCAGGACAAATCGCGAAATCATCTCCGAGATTTACGGTAGGCAAAGGAATTTGAGAAACAATCACCTGATCAGATGCTGTGCATCCATCGCTGTTGGTAGCAGTTAATTCATAAGTGCCAGCAGTGCTAATGGTAGGAGCAAGGTTATTATTTCCAAATACTATATTGTCATCAATAAAGATCCAAGAAAAATTTTGTTGAGCCGTTACTGCACCATTGAGCGACGCTGATCCATTTTCACAAAAAGAAAAATCATCACCTGCATCCACTGCAGGGGGCTGCTGAACAATGACTTCGAATTCACGTTGAATAGGATTGCCACAAAAGTCAGTGAGTGTAACTGTATAATTCGTCGTTTGAGTTGGACTCGCAACCGGGTTTTGAATACTTGGATCAGATAGTCCATCAATGGGCGACCAACTAAATGTGCTTGCCGGATCGCCGCCTGCATTAAGGGTTACAGATTCTCCCAAACAAATCGAAGCGGATTCGGGAGAGGGAATAATGTTTTCTTGCAAGCATACTACTTGCAAATTATTAAAGCCACCTGTCGAACCCGTGAATCCAAAAAATACATTTGGGTTGTTGGTGAAAATATTTCCGAGCAAATCAATATTGTCTGAAAGTCGCAGCACACAATCGAAATAGAGCTCCACTGTTTCAGTAATGGGATCCCATGTAATCTTTACAATGTGATCATTTCCGTCTTCAACATTTGCGCTGGTCGAGGAAAGTTGAACGGGGCCTGCAAGATTATTTGCAGAAGCGTGATTCACATCCCCACTTTTTAAAAACGCACAATGATCGGACTGAGGGTCGCCCATGTTTTGTCCAGTAAATGGATCGGCGTTGTTAGAGTAGGTGTCAAACTCAATTCCGAAAGAAGGAAAGAAGCCTTGATAGCCCATTCCCGAGCCATTTATTCCAATGGCATTGACACCTTGTTGTTGTAATACGAACACCATTCCGTCAGCACCATTCGCATCGTTGTCTCCAAAGTTCATGTAGAAGTCGAATGCAAAAGGCTCATTGAGGTTGAGCGTGTTGGAATACCAGACCGTACCATTTTGAAAATTAACTTCATTCGTGATGCGATAGCAATCGTTGCCAAGATTTGCAGCGTTTCCATTTGTCGAGTACGATTGTCCGAATCCCGCTAGGGACGAACAAAAGAGCGCAAGAGCGATGAAAATGTGCTTCGAAAAATGCATCAGGATTGTCAAAGTGTAAATATGACACTATTCAATCAAACTTCGTTGCATTTGGAGCCTAAACTTTGCCGTTTATCCCCAATCAATGGCATTTATTGAATAATTGGAGAATTCTAAATGAGTTTTATTTAGTTTAGACCACCAAATACAAATCAATGAAAAGAGTACTACTATCCATGGTCATCATGTCTGGATTGACGATGATCGGAACGTCGGCTTTTGCGCAAGCAGATGAAAAAGAAAAGAGCAAGAAGAAAAAAGGCAAGAAAGATGCTCCCACAGAACAGAAGAAAGAAGAGGATAAGTTTGGCGACCTCGTTAAGAAATGTGTAAAGTACGACGGACTTTTCACCTTGTATAGAGACACTGTCACTGGTAAATCTTACATGGCGGTGCGCGAAGATCAGCTCAACAAAGAGTACATCTATTTCAATCATATAGAAAATGCAGCGCCTGGAACGGGCTATTTCAAAGGATCTTTTGGTGATTCAAAAATCATTCGCTTCTCAAAGAATTTTGAGAAGTTGGATGTGATTCAAGAAAATACAGATTTCTATTTCGATCCAAACAACGCGATCAGCAAGGCAAAGGATGCGAATATCAATAAAGCGATTCTCGCTTCAGAGAAAATCGAACAGACTTCAAACGACAAGAAGACATACTTGATTGATGCCGATGGAATTTTTCTTTCTGAGAAATTTCAATTGATCAAATTCCCTTCGCCTCCTGGTTTCCCTCCGAATCCATTAGGACAATTGAGCGGAAGCAAATCACGCGTTGAGCGCATCAATAACTATGATAAGAATACTGAAGTATTGGTAAATTATGTTTATGAAAATAATTCACCAATGGGCGGAAATTCAGCAATGACCGACCCTCGTAACTTGACCATTACTTATCAGCACACCATTTTGGAAGTGCCAAGTAATAATTATGCAAGCAGAAAAGATGATGCGCGCATTGGTTATTTTTCTACGCAAGTAACAGATATGACATCCTTCGAGGCTGCGCCTTATCGCGATGTGATTCACCGTTGGCACTTAGAGAAGAAAGATCTAAACGCACAATTATCAGAGCCTGTTGAACCTATTACTTATTGGATTGAAAATACTACTCCAGTAGAATATAGAGAAGTAATTAAGGATGCATGTGAGCGCTGGAATGAAGCGTTTGAAATGGCAGGTTTTAAAAATGCAGTGGTATGTAAAATCCAACCGGATGATGCAACATGGGATGCAGGAGATATTCGTTACAACGTCATTCGTTGGACGAGTTCATCAGAACCTCCATTTGGTGGATATGGTCCAAGTTTCGTGAATCCTCGCACGGGTCAAATCCTCGGTGCAGATATCATGTTGGAATGGGTAGCGATTTCTAATCGTGTGAAGTTTGATGGAGTATTTAGTACTTCTGCAATGTTGACGGATGAGAAGTTGGAAATGATGCGCGAACATCAATTGCGCAATCCAATGTTCTGCTCTGCATCTGAAATGGCATCACAACAAGCAGCGTTTGGTTCAACCGCAGCAACAGTGCTTGGAGTAGATAAGGTAGCGCAAATGGAAATTGTAAAGCAAATGCTTTATCGTTTGGTCTTGCACGAAGTTGGACACACGCTTGGATTGACACACAACATGCGTGCATCAACGATGCAAAGTGTTGCGGATATCAAGAATCCAGCGAAGATCGAGAAAGAAGGTTTGTGTAATTCGGTGATGGAATACCCAGCATTCAATTATCAAAAAGATCAGAAGCAACAATCATTGTATTGCGATGTGAAAGTGGGTCCATATGATAAGTGGGTGATTGAATACGGCTACAGCGCTGCATCGAGCGATCCATTATTTGAAGAGTTGCGTTTGAGAAAAATCACTGACCGCAGCGTTGATCCAAAATTAGCGTATGGTAATGATGCTGATGATATGCGTTCGAGCGGCCGCGGTATTGACCCAGATGTAAACATCTACGATTTGAGCAGTGATCCAGTGGCTTATGCAGCAGAACGTTGTGATTTGGTCAACGCTATTCTTCCAGAATTGGTAACGAAGTTTCAATCTACCAATGAATCATACGAAGAATTGTTGCAAGCCTATTTAGTTGCTACAGGAGAGTACGCGATTCAAACAAGAGTGATGACACGCCAGATTGGTGGTGTACATTATGATAGAAGTTATTTCGGTCAGGCTACTACAAAACTTCCATTGACTCCAGTAGAAGAAGCAAAGCAAAAGGCAGCAATGACAGCGCTTTCGAAGTATGCGTTTGCACCAGATGTCATGAGCAGTGCAAATGGACTATACAATTATTTACTAGCACAACGTCGCGGATTTAGTCACTTCGTTGACAACGATGATCCAAATATTCACCAGCGCATTTTATCGATGCAATTGGAATGTTTGAATCACTTATTACACCCAAGCGTAATGTTGCGAATTGTAGATAGCAAGATGTATGGCAACACTTACACTTTGGATGAAGTGATGATGGATTTGACCAACGCTATTTTCCAAGCAGATGCAAAAACAGCTGTCAATACAGTGCGTCAAAACTTACAAGTAGCATACGTGAATCGATTGATCAAGATGTTAGATCCACAGAACAATCAAAACATCGTAGTGCGCAGTATGACCTTATCAGAATTAAAGCGCATCGATCAAATGATGGCCACTGGCGCCAATCCAGACGCCCTAACAAAAGCTCACCGCGATCATATAAGATTGGTGATTGAGCAGGCTCTAAAGAGTTAGAGAGTTCGGAGTTTGGGGATTGGTGTTGGGGGTTTGGAGTTTGGAGTTTGGGGATTGGTGTTGGGGGATTGGTGTTGGGGGTTTGGGGTTGGGGTCGATCCACGGATTGCCCTTCGACTTCGCATTAAAACAGCGCTCCGCTTGTTTAATGCTCCGCTCAGGGAACGAGTCGTTCCGCTCAAAGTGAAGAAATAAAAAAGAGGAAAGCACTATGTGCTTTCCTCTTTTTGCTTTTTTGCATTTTGCCGCAGCTGCTGGGTTCCCGAGCGTTATGAACGAATACAATTTGCGAAGCAAATGTTGAAGAGAATATAGCGAGGGACCTCTCCCAACTCCAATCCCCCAACTCCTAACTCCTAACCCCTAACCCCTAACCCCAAACCCCAAACCCCAAACCCCAAACTCCTAACTCCAAACTCCCATCCCTCCCTCATTCAGCGCTCGAATAATCTCCGCGTGGATGTTGTTTTGGACGGGGGATTTGTCGGTGTTTTTGGTGAAGTAGGTGAGACGGACGGTGGCGAAACCATTGCCGATGTGTGAGATGGTGGCAGAGGTGTCTAAGTCGCTTAGGATGCGGGGTTCAGTTTTTGTACTTTTTACAAAAAGGTCTTTGATTTTTTCGAAATCAGAGTTTAATGGAAAGGATACTTCTATGGCTGTTCTCACAGTGCCAATGCGTGTGTGATTTACAATGGTATTATTAGAGACCGAACCGTTGGGCAGAATGATCGTTCGGTGGTCGCTTGTTTTTAGGATGGTATTGAAGATTTGAATTTCCAATACATCTCCTGTTGTTCCTCCTACTTCGATGGTGTCGCCTACTTTGTAGGGCTTAAAGAAAAGGATGAGGACTCCACCTGCAAAGTTGGAAAGAGATCCTTGCAATGCTAGGCCTACGGCCAAACCTGCGGCTCCTAATACTGCGACAAATGATGTTGTATGGATGCCGAGCATTCCGGCCACGGTAATTAATAATATAACCTTTAGTACGACATTGATAAGGCTTCGAACGAAGCTTTGGAGAGAGATATCAAACTCCTTTTTCTCCATTGCGGCATTGAGCAAGCGCATCAGCCAACCAATGGCGTAGAAGCCTACTACCAATACAAGTATAGAAGATATGAGTGTGGGCATATAACCTACAATTGCTTGAAGGATGCGCTGCGAGTACGAGAATATATTTCCTAGTGCCATAAAAAAAGCCGACTTTTTAGTCGGCTGTAAAAGTAATATCTAAAAAATGATTACGCTGCAGATGAGTTAATCACTTTGTATTTCTCGTTGAATGCTTCCCAATCCCAAAGGAAATTTCTCATCACTTCATCCAAATTTTTGCAGAAAATTGGATTTGGAGTCTTCATCATTTTGAAATAATCATCTTGACATTCGATGAGATCATATTTGAAAAATACAGCTTTGCTCATAGCATAAAGTGTATTTTTTGATGGAGCATTTACACGACACATGAAGCTCTGATACTCTTTTACCTTCACTTTAAATTCAGATGGAGTGAGGTCGAATACAGGAGCAAATTTCTCGATGCAATGATCGATGATTTCTTTGTCTTGCCCGTCAGTAAAGTGTTGTGGAATGTAGTTGAAGTTTCCTGCGATCACAATCAAAAGGAAACGACCAATGTCTTCTGGATTAACAGAAGGTGCAATTACAAACTCAGGGCTATCATTAATGATGCCTGCTACTTCAGGGAACCCATTCTCCACCGTTTCGATGATAGTATGAGTAAATATATGTGCCGTTCTTTCGGGAGTTAACTTCTTTCTTCCAAAAATCGTTAGCATGTCTTCAATAAATTAGGTTTACGATTTCTGCCATTTCAAAAGTATGTTTATCATTGATGTATTAACAAATCGTGAATTCACATATATCAACAGAGTTATTCACTACTTCTTATCTTTGCCGCGAAAACATTCACCGCTTCATCGCTCTTCGAAAGAAGGGAGGAAAGTCCGGGCAGCGCAGAGCGCCACACCCTGTGAAAAGCGGGGGCGTCGATGAAGTAATTCTGAGATGACAGATAGTGCTACAGAAAAGAAAACCGCCTCGCCTTGGTGAGGTAAGGATGAAACAGCGGGGTAAGAGCCCGCTACTTTTTTCAGCAATGAAAAAAGTTGGTAAACCTTGTGGGCTGTAAGACCATGTAGACCGGGGACTTTGGTTACTTCGGTAATACAAGTGAAGGGCGGCTCGTCCGGTCTCGGAGGGTAGGTCGCATAGATAAATGATGAAGATGTTCTTCCTCGGAAGAATTTACAGAACTCGGCTTATAGGTGGATGTTTTCTTTTTTCCTATTTTTGAGTATGAAACCAAAACACGCTGCGAAATACTTCGTCGTATCAATCGCTGTTATCGCTTCTGGATTATTATATCTTCAAATGTCTCCGCGTGCTACGCAAGCGGAAAAATATTTTGATCACGGACATCTGCGATCGATGTTGCTCGACTCACTTTATCAAGGTGAGAATGATATGTTTGCTTCTGCTGGTACTTGCGATCATTGCCACGGCGCTGATCCGACGGGCGTTGCAAACGTAGACTTCTTCGGCAACGATGTGAATGTGGTAGACGATTGGAGCAGCTCGATGATGGCCAACTCTGCAAAGGATCCATACTGGAGAGCGAAGGTGAGTCATGAAGTTCTTACCAATCCAGCACACCAAACGGAACTCGAATCGGTATGTACTACATGCCACGCACCGATGGGAAAATATGCTGCGGAAAGTCTTGGTCAAGATCACTATTCTATTGCTGAAATGGTAGAAGATAGCGTAGCGCTCGATGGTGTATCATGCCTCGCTTGCCACCGTCAGACGCCACAACCAGAAGTTGCTTTGCACACTGGTCGTATGTTTTTTGATCCCAATAAAATGGCCTATGGTCCATACACTAGCCCACTGATCACTCCAATGGCATTGAGCAGTGGATATACTCCTGAACACGGCGCGCATATCAATGATAGCAAACTCTGCGCTGCTTGTCACTCTCTCGTTACACAAACGGTGGACCTCGCAGGTGAAGCCACGTGTGCGGAGTTTGTCGAACAAGCTACTTGGCATGAATGGCTCAATAGCCAATATCCTGCTCAAGGTATTTCTTGTCAAGGTTGTCACGTACCTCGTTTACCAAAACAATCGGTTCGCATCGCAACCGGATACAACACTCCACCTCGCGAGCCTTATGGATTGCATGAATTGGTGGGTGGAAACGCATTTATGTTGGCGCTGCTAAAAGACAATCGTGAAGCACTTGGAATCGCTGCTACTGAAGCGGCATTTGATGAAACGATTTCAAAGACGATTACGAATCTTCAAAATAATTCAATCACTATTCAAGTGAATGAAGAAGACCGCGATGCGGATTCTGTTTACTTCAATGTGTTGTTGACTAATCTCACAGGACACAAGATGCCGAGCGGATATCCCGCACGCCGTATGAGCATGCACGTTACTGTGCGAGATGCAAACAATGGTTTGCTTTGGCAGAGTGGTGGTTTCGATAGTGATTATTTCATCAATGGTGAAGATGATCAGTTCGAGCCACATCACACGCACATAAGAAATGAAGATGATGTGCAGATTTATGAAATGGTGATGGGGGATGTAAATGGAAACCGAACGATCATTCTAGAACGTGGAGCATCTCATTTGAAAGACAATCGACTCACACCAAAAGGACACAGCAGCACTCATCCACAAGCGGATACAACAGAGATTGTATTGAATGTGGCAGATCCTGATTTCAATAATGATCCAACAGAAGGCAC
>JAIXWP010000017.1 GCA_027491215.1 Flavobacteriales bacterium
GATGCCACAGCTACTGATGATGGGGGGCTTGCTGCTTTGTTCTTCTCCCCCTACCCAAATCAAGAATTTCCATACTCCTATGCGATTATGAAAATCAGTCCAGAAATGGAAGTGGAGTGGAGCGTAAACTATGAATCTCCAACTTATGAATCAAACATTAACGATTCTTCATTCTTAGTAGATATTGAAGCAACTAATGATGATTGCCTTATCGCAGCAGGTGAGGCGTCCGGATTGAATATGTTAAACAACAACTATTACAGATACCCATGGGTCCTAAAAGTGGATGCTTGTGGGAATGAGATGGTGAGTGATTGCGCATTGAGTGGTGTGGGTGATCTGGCGTCGAATAACACGATTGCCATCTATCCAAACCCCACACGTGATCGCATTTACCTCAAAGGAAAAGATCCGATTAAACATGTTTCCATCTTCGACCTTCAAGGCAAAATGGTACACGACGAATCATTCAGTGGCTCCCTAGAACAAACCCTATTCATAGATCACCTCCAACCAGGCTTGTACCTCGTCCAAGCCACCAATCAATCAGGTGCGATATCGACAAACAAAATTTCCGTGAAACGGTAACTTAGTTACTAGATACGAGATACGAGTGACTAGAGTAGTGACTAATGGAATAGATGATCAGTGTCTTTTAGTGACTGTCCGTCTACACCGCTAGTATCTACTCTAGTCACTCGTAACTAGTAGTTAGTAGCTAAACTAGTAGTTAGTCACTAGTAGTTAGTCACTAAATTAGATAGCCCAAGGAATAAATCCTAAAGATTATTCAAGGTATATTCCTTTTTGTTGCTTCTAGTTCAGTAGAAATTGCGGTTGGTGTAATAAAATAGTTTCAAAAATCAGTTTTTGAAGCATTGAATAAAAGAAAATATTCAGTCGAATTAAGCTGTCTATACCAGTACACCACTAGTCACTACTCTAGTCACTAGTAGTTAGTAACTAGTAACTAAAAAAGACCGCCGAGGCAGTCTTTTTTGTATTTAGTTGTTGTTAAAGTCTAGGACAACAATCGTTGTCTAAGAATAAATTCAAATTGTTGGTTCTGTCTTGTGAGCTGCTGAATTTGGCGTTCTTTCTCAAACAAATCTTTACACTGATCCCATGCTTCAGAAACCATCTTGGCAATTTCTTTCATATTGAAAGGCTTCGTCAAGATTCTAAATACTTTTCCCTTATTCACGGCTTCTACTACAGGCACTAGGTCTGTAAAACCGGTCAAAAGGATACGCTGCACGTATGGGAAATCTTTAGAGATGCTCTCCAAAAATTCTACTCCTGACATACTTGGCATATTATGGTCTGTAATTACAATCTGTATTCTTTCTGAATCAATAAGGTTATAAGCCTCCACGGGATTAGTGGCTGTGAAAACTTCAAACTCTTGTCTAAAATTCGCTTTAAATGAGTCCAAGTTTCCTTGATCATCATCTAGATATAGGACGCGTGGCATCTCATCTAGTTCAGAACCTGAATTTCCTGGAGAATAGTGCATTGTCATAAGTCGGGTTGTTTGTGTTACCTTTTAACGGGAGGTGCTTTTGTTTGGTTACATTTTTTGAGTGGAATTCGAATCCTCATTGACAGGTGAGAAGGAGGTGAATTCTTTGTAAGGTCGATCTGGCGAGGGTTTGCTCTCAATAAAGCTCATTAGTTTTTCGATCAATCGCTCAGACTTCTGCTGCTGCTCCAGCACGGTGCGCAGCAATTCACCATTGTTGTCAATCAACTTATCTACGATATCTCGTGGTATGGCATCGCTCCTTCTAAATGGACGGGTCATACCAGAATGAAGTTCTGTAGAAATCTCTTGTTGCATGATTTGATCGGAACGAACGCCATATAGGGCGGCTAACTGCTGAATTTCTGCTGCACGAGGTGATCGAGCACCTGTTTCAAGTCTGCTATACTCAGGCTGACTCATGCCTAGAAATTCTGCTACATATTCCTGTTTAAAATCACGAATCAATCGAAGGTTCTTTATTTGCGGATAGGCCATATATTTTGGTTAATTAGGTTTAGTGCTGCAAATGTGCAAGGACCGAACTACCCAAGATGGCCGATTTCGACTTTATCGACTTCGAAAAAAACGAATGGAGGAAAAAACAAAAGGCCGCCCGTTGGCAGCCTTAAGTCACTAAACCTTTAACCAAAACCTCCTCTCCAGACAGGAGAGGAATCTTAATACCACTATGAAAACTGTCTCTTTAGATTATTGTTCTAAATGACCCCACAAATTTCCGATGCATGCACAGTATTTTATGCTAAATGGTTGTTAATGGTGTGCTAACGAATGTTAATCAGCCCGCCGTTCATCACTATTTGTCATAGCAAAGTCATGCTCAAGGGTACTTTTGCTTCCGAAACACACTTTACCATTTATGAAACTAATTTTCACTTTGTCTCTTGCCCTGCTTTCACTTTTATCAATTGGGCAAGAACCAAGTATTCACGGCACTATTAAAGACGAAAAAAACGCTCCAATGGAGTTCGTCAATGTTATTCTTCAAAATGTATCAGATTCAGTAATGGTCAAAACCGCTGCTTCGGATCAAAATGGATACTTTGAATTAATCGGAGTGCCAACTGGAAATTACACATTGCTCTATAAGCAGGTTGGCTTCGCGGATCTTCTTTCACAACCTTTCGATTACACCGAGGGAACAAACCTTTCAGTACCTGAAGTGAATATTAGTTCTGCACTAAATGAATTAGATGCAGTAGAATATGTCTATGTAAAACCATTAGTAGAAATCAAAGCGGATAAGACTGTCTTTAATGTAGAAGGAACTACCAATGCCACGGGGTTAAATGCAATGGAGCTTTTGAGAAAAGCCCCAGGGGTGATGATCGATAACAATGAAAATATCATGGTGAAAGGCAAAGGTGGCATCGTGGTGTATATTGACGGAAAGCTCAGTCCACTGGATGGCGATGGCCTCAAGGACATGCTTAAAAATATGCAGAGTAGTAATATCGAAAGTATTGAAATCATCACGAACCCTTCCGCAAAGTTTGACGCTGCCGGAAATGCAGGGATCATTAATATTAAACTGAAGAAGAATAAAAACTTCGGAACAAATGGTAATGTCGCGCTGGGATATGGTGTACAGCGTTATTCAAAATACAATTCGAGTGTTGCCATCAATCATAGAAATGAGAAGTTTAATTACTATGCGAATTATGGCAATAACTGGGGAGACTATTGGAGTTTTATGCGATTTAATAGAACTCAAAATGGATCTCAATTTAATCAAGTTACTGATAATACTTCTGATGGCTTAAAGCACAATTTCAAAGGTGGTGTTGATTATTTCATCAATGATAAACACACTATTGGAGTGATGATGAATGGCAATGTGGGTGAGAATTTTTGGTATAGCAATAGCCGCACAGAAATTACTGATGTGAATCCCGCAGAAAATCGCACGCTGATTGCAAATACTGAGAATATTGGAAGAAGAGATAACCTTGCAGGTAATATCAACTATCGCTTCACGGATACATTAGGGCACTTTCTTAATGTGGATTTGGATTATGGTAACTACGATATGTACAATGACAGCTACCAACCGAACACTTATTACAACCCTGCTGAGAATGTTATTTTATATGAGAATAATTTCAGAAATAATACTTCAACTCTTATCAATTTAATGACGGCCAAAGCTGATTATGAGCAAGACTTTCTAAAAGGCAAACTTGGTGCTGGTTTCAAAACGTCATATGTTGAAACGGATAATCAATTGGATTTTTTCAATGTCATTGCTAATCAAGACTTCATCGACTCTACTCGTTCCAATACGTTTGAATATCTGGAAAACATCAATGCAGGATATATCAATTACAATAGACAAATCAAGAAGATTGGAATTCAATTAGGCTTGCGAGCAGAACACACGGTGAGTAAAGGCGAATTGGTTTCACAGACCACAACAGCTTATGAAAAGATTGATCGCAATTACCTTAATTTCTTCCCAAGTGCTGCACTGACTTATAATCGCAGTGACAAGCATACATATAATTTAACTTATAGCCGCCGTATTGACCGCCCGAGCTATCAAGACTTGAATCCTTTCGAATATCGTTTGGACGAATTGAGCTATCAAAAGGGCAATGTAAACTTGCGTCCTCAATTGACAGATGCATTCGAACTTTCTCATACATACAAGTATGCTTTGAACACCTCTTTATCTTACAGCAGAACCAATGATTTCTTCACAGAAATAACCGACACAACTGAAGTGTCGCGATCGTTTATCAGTCCTCGAAATTTGGGATATCAGGAAAACTTCTCTTTAAATATTGGATCTCCTTTCAAGATTAAAAAGTGGTGGAATGGTTATCTGAACGCGTCTGTGTTCCAAGTTCACAATAGAGCGGATTTTGGAGATGACAAGATCATCGACATTCGTGCGAATTCGTACAGCTTGTATATGAATAATAGCTTCACAGTGACAAAGACCTTGGGCTTTGAACTTTCAGGCTGGTATAGTGGACCTGGAATTTGGGGTGGAACTTTCCAAAACGATCCCATGTGGAGTTTAGATGCCGGAATGAAGAAAACCTTTTGGAATGATAAAGCAGCATTGCGTCTGAGCATCGGTGATATCTTCTGGGCGTCGCAATGGAAGGGCGTTTCACAATTTGGAGGTCTCTATATGACCGCAACTGGAGGTTGGGAGTCTCGTCAGTTTAGAGTTAATTTCTCTTACAGCTTCGGCAACGAGAATGTGAAAGGAAGAGACCGAAAGACCGGAAGCGATGACATCACCAACCGTGTGAAGTAATTAACGAGTTTCTTCACATTGGATGTTGAATAAGTTCTCGTTGTTGTCTCGAAATGGTCTTTTAAAAAGCTAGTTCTTAGTGGGATTAAAGTGGAGGGTATTCCCTCCGTGGCAATCCTTGTGAACAACTACTTCGAAAATACCGACCCAAAACCTCAAGCTCAGACTCCAGAAGTCAATGCTGGTGCGCCTTCCAAAAAGAAGCGCAGAGGGCGTCGTATTTTTATAAACGTCCTAGCAGGTCTTGCCGGTGCAGCGATCATCACCCTCATTGTTTTTTCTGGAAACAAGCAAAATGCTGAGGTGTGTTGGAAGGTAGAGGTGGAGATTCAGAAAGATGCAGAAGGAAATTCCTTCATTTCGGAACGAGAAATTCTCTCGGCGATTCAATCCAAAAACGATAGTTTGGTGGGAAAGAAGGTTGTAAATATTCCCATTCAGAAGATTCACTCGACCATTTCAAAGAACGCTTGTGTTAAAGAAGCACAGGTCTATACCACTGTTGATGGGCGTTTGAAGATTAAAATTGATCAACGCACTCCCATTGCTCGTGCATTTAATAATGATGGCACGAGTTTTTATATCGACAAGGACGGCTTTGTTTTTCCAGTGACAGGAAGCAATGCACTAAAACTACCAGTGTTTGTTGGAAATATTCAGGAGAAAATGATTTCTGAATCCGTGGTGGAAAAGCGGAAAGATGAAAAATGGGCCTTCCATTCCATGTTGGATGATATGTATTATTTGACCATGCATTTGAGAACAGACGAGTTCTTGATGGCGCAAGTGGATCATGTTTTTATTGATGCTTCACGCAATGTGCAAATTGTTCCTCGCGTTGGGGATCACCGCATCTATGTGGGAGCGGTGAAGGATTTGAATAAGAAGTTTAAGAAACTCAAGAAGTTTTATGCGAGCGCACTAGAGACACAAGATCTCAATGCATTTAGCTCTATCCACTTGGAATACGAAGGTCAAGTGGTTTGTGAAAAGAAATTGTATTAGAAACCAGAATAGAAAACGATACCAGATGAACTCAGATCTAGTTGTTGGATTAGACATCGGAACCACCAAGATTGCATGTCTTGTTGGTCGACGCACAGAAAACGGAAAAATTGAATTGCTCGGCATTGGAAAAAGCGAGAGCGTAGGTGTTAGCCGCGGTGTAGTGGCTAATATCGAAAAGACAGTGGCTAGCATAAAGGCAGCTGTTGCTGAAGCATCAGAAAAGAGTGGAGTAAATATCAAACTTGTAAATGTTGGTATTGCTGGACAGCATATCAAGAGTTTACAGTACAACGGTATGCGCACTCGTAAAAATTCCGAGGATGAAATTACCCAAGCGGATATCGATGCACTTATCGAGGATATGTACAACTTGGCAATGTTGCCAGGAGAAGAGATCATCCACGTATTGCCACAAGAATATACTGTAGATGCTGAGGCTGGTATTAAAGAGCCAATTGGTATGTGTGGAGCCCGCCTTCAGGCTAATTTCCATATCATCACAGGTCAGATGACAGCGATTCGCAATATTTATAAGTGCGTAACTAAAGCTGGTTTAGAAGTGGACCAATTGACACTCGAGCCATTGGCGTCTAGTGCTGCGGCATTGACTGCTGAGGAGAAGGAAGCGGGTATTGCACTCATCGATATCGGTGGTGGTACAACAGATATCGCTATCTTCCAAGAAGGCATCATTCGTCATACTGCGGTAATTCCTTTCGGTGGTAATATTATCACTGAGGATATCAAGCAAGGCTGCACGATTATGAAAAACCAAGCGGAACTTTTGAAAGTGAAGTTTGGTAGTGCATTGGCAGTTGAGAACAAAGAAACCGATATCGTTGTCATTCCTGGATTGAAAGGTCGCGAGCCAAAGGAAATCAGCATTCGCAATTTGGCGCACATCATCGAGGCACGTATGACTGAGATTTTGGAGCACGTGCACTATGAGATCAAGAATAGCGGATTCGAGAAGCAGTTGATTGGCGGTATCGTTATCACCGGTGGTGGTGCTCAATTGAAGCACATGAAGCAATTGGTAGAGTACGTCACTGGAATGAGCTGCCGTGTAGGTTATCCTAACGAGCACGTTTCTAAAGCTCCAAGCGAAGACATGTTGATGCCAACGTTGTCTACGGGTGTTGGTCTTGTGATCAACGGATTGGAGAAAGGTTCTAAGTACGAAGGCAAGGTGATTGAAGCAGAAATCACGGACACAGTCGAGCCAGAAATTGAAGAGCAAATTGAGCCGAAAGCACCAGAAAAGGCGCCGAAGGCAAAAGATAGAGGTGTTGGTTTTCTTCAGAGATTCAAAGAGTTCTTTGAGACTGAAGAGGAGTAATGATTATTTAGGGTTAATTATAAAAAAAACCGAGCAAACGCTCGGTTTTTTTTTGCGGCTATTGGCTTATAGCTATTGGCTATCGAATGACGAAAATCAATCCTGCTCCGATGGATAGTGTTAGAATGTCATTGTAATAGTTGATAGTTTCAGATGTTATGTCTTCAGTAAAGAAATCTTCTGTTGTTTTTATATAGGAAAACGATGTTTGAAAATAGGATAACATCACTTCTGAATGCAGGTATAATCTTCTTGTGATTGGGTATCCGATGATGACTGAAGGAGCAATGGTAAAGCAATCTTGGACGCTTTTGGTAGGAGTGAATTGCACTTCTTTTCTACGATTAGTATTTCGTTGTTTCAGCTCTACATCACCCCAGTCGGTATAGAAAGAGGTAACTCCCATGGCAAGTTTGGGTTGAATGAAAAAATTATTTTTCTCTATTTTGTAAACGACCCCAAGTAAACCGCGCTCAAAATTTCTAGAGAAGAAATTGAATCTATCAGACTGAGCTCCGGAGCTAACATCTACGAAATAATCTTCTGAAAACTCTGGTGTTACTTTTTGAGAAAAATCTTGATGACGACTTCGAAGACTGGGCGATGAAATTCCTTGATAATTGAATTCCACTCCCCATTTTCGATTAAAAAAATATGTTGCTGATAGAAGTTGGAGATATTGAGAATTGTTACTGTACTCTATAAGACTAGCGCTGGGGTCTGAGCCGGGTAGTGAGGTGATGGGGATGTTTATTCCCGCCTGGATGCGCGTTTGCCAAACATCGCGATAGCTTGAGTCTAATTGACCAAACGATTGGAATGGTGCGAGAAGTAGTATGAAAAGGAATGCTCGCATTGTATCTGTTAGTTAAGGATAATTGGCGAAGTGCTGGCTTCGAAAATTCTTCCATCTGAAAGCGTCATTACTAATTTGAAAGAATGGGTCTCATTCAACGCTGGAGTAGTCATCAATAATAATTCCGTGGTGGTGATTGACTCGTAGTCGTAGTAGTATATGCGTGATAAATTGGGGAGGATATCTTGGATAGTAACATAATTGGAGCCGGTGAATATTTTAAAGTATTCAGAAACATCGGAGTTTGCAAGGTGAAACTCATCGAAGTCATTTGTAGTAAAAACTTCAATGTTCGCTACGCTGTCTCGAGGAATTAGTTCTGGTGGGGGACAATCGCAACTAAAGGCATAGGAGGTCGATATGAAGTGCGTCTTCATAGGTTGATTACATGCCACTTTTTCAAGTCCTAATCGAAGTTCAATACCGTATGCTTCTTTGGGTACCGAAGGACCGCTGGTGACGATGGCAGCGCTCCCACTATTGTCGAGGTGATCAATTTCCAAGTACCGATTTGAATAGAACTCTGTCGTTGCTTCGGGACAATCACAACAAGACACAAGTAGTTCGGCGATGAGCGGAAAAAGAATGAGGAGAATTAGTCGGGTGGGTTTCAAATGGGTTTGGGGTTTGGGGTTTGGGGGAGATTTAAAGATAGAGATTTTTTTGATTTCTTTTAGTTAATAGGTTCATTGAAATTTATGGCTGACTATTAACTGGTTTTTCAAAAAATATTGCATTGATGTCAAGGGGTGGAAATAAATTAAATAAACTTAAACCAAAAGCTACTAGCCATCAGCCATCAACACATTGATTGGAGTTTGTCTTTTACTCCGCTGTTCCATTCATTTTTTAAAATACTCAGCACGATGCTGTCTCTTCGATCCCCATTGGGCTTGTACATGTTGCTTCGCAAAATCCCTTCTACAACACAACCAATACTCTTCATTGCATTGATACTTCTGAGGTTGTCGTTATCTGCACGAAATTCAACGCGTTCCATATTTAATTTTTCAAATGCAAATTCGAGTAGTAGGTATTTACAGTTTTTATTTAAACCTGTACCTTGAAATTCTTTTCCATACCAAGTAAAGCCAAGTTGCAGCGAGGCGTTTTCAATTTGAATATCATAGAAACGAGTACTTCCTGCATATTGATTTGTGCGTTTGTCAAAAACAATAAATGCATATGACTTTCGAGCCGCACGTTCTTCCATCGCCTTTTGAATATAATTTTTTAAATTATCTGGTGAGTTGGCTTGAATTAATGAATAGTGCCAAAGATCAGGTTGATGAATAGAAAAATCCACGAGGCGATCGAAGTCACTCTCTTGGAGAGGCGATAATCGTACAACGTCGTTTTCTAATGTGTAATTTTCGTTGAAATCGATCATCGGGAAGGGGTTTGGGGTTTGGGGTTTGGGGATGGGGATTAAAATTACAAAATTATTTTATCCCTGAAGTCCAAACTCTCACCATTGAATATAATACTCTGTCATTTGATCTTCTGTAAGGAAGTGTTCAATTTTTTGTATTCTCTTCTTTTCAATCATTAGTTTTTTTGAGGGGATATCAAAGGGAGGGCGGTGATAGGGAGTTCTTTTTGATTCTTTACTAGATATTTTTGATTGGTTTTTAACTATATGATATAAATGGTGTCCAACAAAGATGTCATCCGCGTTGAGATTGTAGATATGTTTTCCAGATACATTTGAAATCGTCCTTCTATCGATAAGAATTTTAGTCTTGGTGCCCTTTAGTTTATAGCTAAATTCAAGTTTATGTTCGCCTTCAGATAAAGCGATGCAACTATATTTTTTAATTTTTCCATTCTTATTTGTGGTAATTTCTATCTGACGAGAAATGATGCTTAACATACTAGGAACAAGCCTAGCCTCCACTAATTTTCGACCTTTTATTTTGAAAACATATTTTTTATTTAAAAAGAAATTGGTTGAATTCATCTCTAAGGAGTAAGTTGTGTCCCTAGTAATAGGGTCAACAAGGATTTCTTTCTGATAAAATGGGTAGGACTGTTTATCCGTATAATGCTTCTGTTCAGAATTAGTGTTATATGCATTTCGGTAGATTGAAATTAAATCTCCCTTATTATTTGTTTGTTTTGAATAGAAGTAGTCATGAGTTTCATTTTCTACAATCAGTTCGTGATTGTTAAAAGTGCTATCAATCCAGTGTTGTCTATATGCGTGGTTTTCTTGCGCTATGCACTCGATAATGTCGTACTTACTTGAAATGAGTTCTGTACAACATTGAAGGCTAGGTTTTGCAATTTTATTAGAGTATTCAAAGTCTTGAAGGTGCGTGAATGCAAAATTTCGGTAGTGTTCAATAACTTGTGGTGAAGCTTTTAATTCACGATAGTAGTTCAAACTGTCGGTAGCAAATTCCATTTCTATTGTTGCTAAGGCAACAGGAAATGATAAATTGTTTATTTCAATATTTATGTTTATCCATTGTCTAGTGATGGTGTCATTGTAAAAGTGCCACACACTTAGTTGTTCAGATTTCGTGGAGTCTTCGAAATGATATTCCATCTCTAGATGTTCTTCAAAGCCTTCTGAAGGTACGAAGCTTAGAATTAAATTATTTATTGTGGAGTCACGATTGAATTGAATGGATTTTGTAAATTGATAATCGTCTTTTATGTGTTTTGCAACAATATTTTTGTAAATATTGATTTTTTGGGTCCAAGCATTTTTTGAATCATTTTCCCTGGCATATTCCTTAACAGTCATACTCTGAACTTGCCGATTGCGCATGCTGCAAGATGAAAGGAAAAGTATTAGCAGTAGTATGACGGATTTGTGTGACAATAGGGGCGATTTTTTGGTTATTGGGGATAAGACTTGAAGGTAAAGGTTTTTTTTGACTTGTGTTAGCTAATAGCCCATAGAAATTTATGGTTGTCAATTAATTGGCTTCTCAAAAAAAATACTCAATTCAGCTTTCTGTATTCCAATGGCGTTTGTCCTGTCTTCTGTTTAAAGAGTTTGCTGAAATATTGTGGGTATTCAAAACCTAGGGAATAAGCGATTTCGCTTACCGA
>JAIXWP010000064.1 GCA_027491215.1 Flavobacteriales bacterium
AATAACGATTTTGACGCTCCTGTCGCGTCATTTTTACGCTTTTCATACTTGTCATCCTATTACCATTTTTAAAGTTGTTTCTACTTCAAAAACGGTCAACTTATTTCAGGCATAGACAGTTTGGGGTTTGGGGTTTGGAGAAAATGACAAGAGACAAGTGACAAATGACAAATTACAAATAAATTACGAATTACGAATTACGAATTACGAATTTCGAATTCCGAATCTCGAATTTCGAATTCCGAATCGAGAATTGAGAATGGAGAGTTGAGAATCGAGAATCGCGAATTATGAGCAATGATATAGTCATCAGAAACGGGGAGGAAGAGAAGTTTCGAAAGGATCAGAAAAAGTATGCTGATGCTTTGAAGCGACTTCTGAAGACAGAGAAGGAGCTAGAGAAGGAACGGGCGCGACTCGATTCTCGTTTTGAAAAACTGGTTTCCGCTTGTCAGCCCGTCTTGGATGAGATTTTTTCCTTACAAGTGGAAATTGTAAAATTATTAGAAGCATCGGTAGATGAAGAAAAGTCTATAGGATTGCAGAGAGATTATTATTATAAAATATCTGAGCTTGCAGCGAATGTTCTTCGATCACCGCATTCGTTGAGTCATGAAGAATGTTTGTCATTGAGTGCGTCGATCGAAAATGCAAAAGCTAAAATTGATGAGATCAATAAAACCCTGAAGGAAGATGAGAAGAAAAAATTAAATCTCAGTTCAGAAGATCAATTAGCAATTGTAATGGAGATATTGGAGGAAGCGGAAATGGCTTGCGCAATGCACGGAATCCATGTTGATTTTTCCGACGCCGATTTGACCATGCATCCGCAAGATTTTGAAGATTGGATTCGCGTGAAAGTGAAAGCAGCGTTTCAAGAAAAGGAGTCAGACGAAAAAGGGGAGAGTCGTCAATATGAAGAGTTCTTCCAGAAACCGGAAAAGGAAAAAGTGACTGCAACGCCTGAGTTGAGCGCATTGTACAAAAAGTTGGTGAAGTTGATTCATCCGGATCGAGAGCGAGATGAGAAAGTGAGAGCCTTGAAAGAAGAGGCGATGAAAAAACTCACAGTGGCTTATGAAAAGCGAGATCTAATGGAATTGCTACGACTTGAATCGGAGTGGGCGAAGACTTCTGAATCCGTTGATTTTACAGCTGACCCAAAAGAAATTAAAAATCATATTGGTTTATTATTGAAGAAAATCAAATCTTTGAAAATAGCGAAGAGCAGTTTGATTCATGACAGTAAATATTTCAAATTGCGCTACATCGGAGTTACTTATTATGGAGTCTATGATGCGACTCCAAAGGAGATATTGAAATCTCTTGAAGATCAGAAAGCCACTGTAAATGAGCTTCTCCGTATGCTCAGTAATCCGAAATCGCGCAAGCGAGCATTGAAGATGATGTGAGGTTAGGATACACATCATTTAGAAACTATAATTGAACCGTTGAATCAAGAGGTTGTTTGAAGAGATGACAATGAAGAATATCCTGCTTATTACAGTTTTTACAATAACCAACGCAGCATTACAGGCCCAAAGCGACAGCTTGACCTTCAAGAAGAAGGTCTATAATTATGCATATCGTTTTTTGAATGACAGTGTGGATGCTGGAAAGCCGAAGTTTCTCTTATACCCTGTTGTTGCATATAGTCCTGAAACAAGTTTAGAGCTTGGATTCTCTGGACTCTATCTATACAATGCTAAGGGAGATTACATCAATAACCGTTTAAGTGAAATTCAAGTCTTTACTTTCTACACATTGAAGCAGCAATACGGTGCATGGTTCGATCATTTTATCTATGGTGATCGAGACAATTGGTTTTTCCTTGGTCGATTAAGATTTCAACGTTTCCCATTATTCTATTACGGGTTAGGCCCCGAGGCGCGCAAAGAGGATGAAACAGTTCTCAACGCAGACTATACATTAATCAAAGAACGCGTGCTGAGAAAAGTGGCTACTGATTTATTCGTGGGATTGGAGATCGATTATCAGCGATTATATAATGTTAGTTTTGCAGATGAAGGAGAACACCCACACACTATGATTCGTGGTGCTGATGGGACCTCGAACTTAGGTTTAGGTGTGGGTATTGTTTTCGATAATCGAAAGAACGCCTTGAATGTGCGTCAGGGAGCTTTTGCAGAACTCGCATATATTCATTACGATAATGTTTGGGGAAGCGAATATGGCTTTAATACTGTTCAAGCTGATTTACGTTTATTTAAAACCATTCGTCAAAATCAGGTACTCGCTTTTCAAGCGATAGGGTCATCGATGCGAGGTGATGTTCCGTTTAATCAGTATGCTCAATTAGGAGGCGATTCGCACGGTAGAGGTTATTATACCGGACGATTCCGCGATAAAAATTATTTTTCGTCTCAAGTAGAATATCGTTGGCTGCCTTTCAGAGGTAGTAAACGATTTGGGGGAGTAGCGTTTGCTTCTATTGGCACCGTTGCTCCAGAAGCCTCGATGCTCGCCGAAAAGCAATGGCATCCTGCTGCAGGTTTGGGCTTAAGATTCTTAGTGTTTCCTAAAAAAGATATTTTCATCCGAGCCGACTTCGCCCTCACCCCCGAAGGAAACGGGATCTATCTATACACAGGGGAAGCGTTTTAATTCGAGATTCGGGATTCGAGATTCGAGATTTGAAATTCGAGATTCGCAATTCGAGATTCGAAATTCGAGATTTATTTGTTCTCGGCAAAGCTGAGATAATTTGTCATTTGTAATTTGTCAATTGTCATTTGTCAATTGTCAATTGTCATTTGTCATTTTCCCCAAATTCCTAACCCCCAACTCCTAACGCGAATTGCTTTATATTCGCTTCGAATAAATGAAACTATGAAGATTAAACTATTTGGGGCTGCATTAGCGGTCTCTTTAATGTGGGGGTGCCGATCGGAAAACCTTCGTGATATGTCGGACTATACTGCGGCCGCAGATGTTTGTTTCAATGATCAATTTGACCAAGGCCTCGAACACGCTACTGACTGCGGGGGGATTTGCAAGCCCTGCGAACTCACAGATTTTAGTTGTATCACTCCAAACTTGATGCGCTACTTTGGTATCGACTATACTTTCGAATCAGGCACATTCAGTTCTGCTTCAAAACAGTTTAATCTTACATTCCCTGGAGGTCGAGTGATGATCATTAAAGTAGGAGACCTTCCAACGGCAGGAGAAGCTAAGACATATACTGCTCTTCCTTTTTCTGCAACCAATGAAGTTACTGGTACTGATTTTATGATGGAAATAACACGAACTGTAAATGGCACACAAGTGGACAGGTACGTGAGTATGTTGAACTCAGGAACAGTTGCAATACAAAATACTCCAGAGGGATGGACAGTCAAGGCTTGTGGAATTATACTTGACGACATCAATGGTGCAACGAATGCAACAGTAAATCTTTTTGTAAACCAAATCTAATTCACCAAGACTATGAAATTAAAGAATATTCTTTGTGCATTAGCAATTGGTTCTAGCAGCATTGCATTAGCACAAGACTCAACAGGAGTAGACCTTAATACTGCCACATTCAGAGTGTTGAATGATGATCCTAAATTGCCATTCGTTCATTGGAGATTACCAGGCATCGGTATTTCTTATGGTGCTCATAATACTTCCTATCTAACCTCACAGTTCGGAGTGGATTGGCAATACAATGAAAAGTGGTTTATGAGCGCTACAGCAAGCGTTAATCTACTCGACCGTCAGTCGCCTAGTTCAGTTGAGAGCGGTGATGCGGTGGAAGGAAATTTTGTACAATCTATTTACAAACCAACTCCTTCTAATTATGTGAGAGCTGAGGCAATTTATTTTATCACATCAAAAGAAAAAACTTCCAACGGGAAGGTTACACTTGGCTATTCAAATAAAAAGAAGTTTACCAAAGAAGGAGCACATAAAGTATTATGGAGATCAGGATTGAATTTTGGTCTTGCTAAAGGTACTACTTGGTACCATTTGCAAGGTGATAAGTTTTCATTAGAAGAAGGAGAGATAGATGCAGAAGATCAGTCATCGTATCTCAACTATACACACCTTCGCTTGGGATGGGCGTTTAATCGCTCGGTCAATTTTCAAACAGAGTCAAGCGCGAATTACAATCAAGAACGCATGTCAGGGAATTATTTTTATGCAAATGTTCTTATCGCTATTCAACAGCGATTTGATGAAGTATATGCATACGATACAACATTCAATGGTTCATCGATTCCCGCATATGCGAAGTATGATGTCAATGAATTTAATGACATGTCGCCAATTGGATTCGAAGTAGGATGGAAGTACATTCCTGTGAATGGAGGATTTTCCTTCCACGCAGCAGCAGGTACTTTACCCGGACTCAAAGGTGCAAGCAATCCATACTTCGAAACCGGCATAGCATTCTCGATAGTATCTGGTTCTTAGTTCCTCAGTGCTCGCGCAGTAAGTGAATAGAGTGATGTTTTCCGAGTGCTCGCTCAGGGAGTAAATTGAGGAACGGTTCCCGAGTGCTCGCTCAGGGAGTGAATAGAGGAACGGTTCCCGAGTGCTCGC
>JAIXWP010000036.1 GCA_027491215.1 Flavobacteriales bacterium
ATCAAAAGATCGTTTGGTAATCTATGAAACATTGGTTAGAGATTTCGTTGAAGCGCAGAACTATCAAACATTAACAGATACGCTTGATTACTTCGAACGCCTTGGTATTACAGCTATTCAGTTGATGCCTATTATGGAGTTTGAAGGAAATAACAGTTGGGGATATAACCCAGCTTGGTTCTTCGCAGCAGACAAATATTATGGAAGCAAAGAGTCTTTGAAAATTTTTGTGAATGAATGTCACAACAGAGGCATAGCTGTTATTCTTGACATTGCTCTAAATCACAGTTTTGGTCAGAATCCAATGGTGCGCATGTACTTCGATCCAAACAACGGACAGTATGGTGCTCCGACTCCTGAAAATCCTTGGTTCAATCAACAGCCGAAACACGACTTCAATGTCGGATATGACTTCAACCATGAGGCTCAGCGTACAAGAAATTTCTGTAAGCGAGTTATCCAATATTGGATGGATGAATACCACGTTGATGGCTATCGTTTCGACCTATCTAAGGGCTTTACACAAAACAATACCCTTGGAAATATTGGTGCTTGGAATGCATATGACCAAAGCCGTGTAAACATTTGGAATGACTACTACAGCTTCATGCAAAGTGTAGAGCCAGGTAGCTATGCAATCCTTGAGCACTTTGCAAACAATGATGAAGAAACGGCGCTTTCTAACGCAGGGATGATGTTATGGGGAAATCTAAACCACGAATACTCTGAAGGTTCGATGGGTTATGCTTCAAACCTCAGCTGGGGTAGCTACCAAAATAGAGGTTGGAACAACCCACACCTCATCACTTACGCTGAAAGTCATGATGAAGAAAGATTGATGTATAAAAATCTTCTTTTCGGAAATAGTAATGGATCATATAACATCACCAATATCAATACAGCATTAGCTCGTCAAGAACTTGCTCATTGCTTCTTGATTCCGATTCCTGGCCCAAAAATGCTATGGCAATTTGGTGAACTAGGATATGATTACTCTATTAACTACTGTGAGAATGGCACTATCAATGAATCTTGTAGAACAGCACCAAAGCCTATTCGTTGGGACTATCAAGATGTTGAAGCACGATTGAAAGTTTACAAAGTGACTGCTGCATTAAACAATCTGAAAAAGACACAAGCCATTTTCTCAACGACCAACTTCAATATTGACCTTGCTGGTTTTGGAAAAAGAATTCACTTGAATGGCACAACACAAAATGCCGTGGTAGTGGGTAACTTCAACACCACAGCGATCAATATGATACCTGGTTTCCAACATACAGGCACATGGTATGACTACTTCACTGGAAATCCGATCCAAGTAACTGACCTTGGTGCATCATTCAATTATCAACCAGGAGAATACCATATCTACTTCGATTATCAACTCCCAGTTCCAGATATCAGCACAAGCGTTGAAGAATTGCTTGCAATAACTGGAAGCAACCTCAATATTTACCCAAATCCTTCACAAGGAGATTTGACAGTTGCTTTCCGTAATGCACAAGCGGGAAATGTGCGTATTGAAATTGTTGATCTTATGGGAAGAGTAGTATTTAATCAGAATCAAGGAAATATCCCTCAAGGAACACAACAAATCAGCCTCGCAACGGAGCTACCACAAGGAAATTACATCCTCCGTTTGATTACCGACAACAATGTTGTTAGTCAACCTGTTATCATCTCAGCGAGATAATTAGCAGGAGCATTTTGTAGAGAAATAGAGCTCAGACCTCAAACCTGAATTATTTTTAGTTAGTGTAAGAAGTACACGTATTAAGAAATAGTTTATGTTTGAGGTCTCTTACCAAACAGTATAACCAAAACGAACCAAACAAAATCCATGAGAAGTCTATACTCATTGATTGCAACCACAGCCTTACTCTTTGCAAGCGCTGTTATGCATTCCCAAACCGTCTCAGGAACGGTAAAGGATGAAGCCGGCACTCTTCCCGGGGTCATCATCAAAGACAAAGCAGGAACTACAGGTACAGCAACAGACGGAGAAGGAAAGTATTCCTTAAAACTCTCTGCAGGTAAACATGTGCTTGAGTTCAAGTTAATCGGCTATGGCACTCAAACAAAAGAAATCACTCTAGCGGATGGCCAAACTCTTTCTCTCGACGTTTCGATGAGTGAAGAAGGAAATGATCTCGATGAACTTGTTATCGTCGGTTATGGTGTGCAGCGTAAAAGAGAAGTAACAGGTTCTATCTCAAAAGTAGATGGAAAAGAACTTACCAAGTTGCCTGTTCCATCATTCGAAGCAGCGCTTCAAGGTCAAGCAGCAGGTGTTCAAGTAACACAAGGTTCTGGTCTTGCTGGTAGCTCATCTATCCTTCGAATCAGAGGTATCGCATCGATTTCAGCAGGTGGTGATCCGCTTTATGTAATCGATGGTATTCCAATTACACAGAACCAATTCATCAATGGTAATAGCGGTGGTATGAACAACAACCCACTTGCAACGATCAACCCTTCTGATATCGAATCTATTGAAATCCTGAAGGATGCTGCTGCGACTGGTATCTACGGTTCACGCGGATCTAATGGTGTTGTATTGATCACTACTAAAAGAGGCGGTGGTAAAAAAGGATTATCATTCGAGTTCAATTCGCGCATTGGTGTTGGTACACCTGCTACGCTTCCAAACATGATGAACACTGAGCAATACTTGGCAATGCGTCAAGAAGCTTGGGAAAACGACGGCGGAACAGGATATGTGTGGTTGCCTGGTGTTACATACGAGACAGGTGCTGGTGCAAATGCATCTGCATTGGAGCGCGAACAAAAATACAATCTCGCTAAGCAAATCGATACGGACTGGGTAGATGAGGTAGTAGGTGTAGGCGTTAAGCACATGTACAACTTCGGTGCTACATATGGTGGCGAAAAATCAAACCTCTACGCAGGTGTAACTTTTGATCACAATGGTTCTTATCTCCAAGGAAACTACTATCAGCGTATGTCTGGTCGTGTAAACTATGATTACGCTTTCAGTAAAAAATTAAAAGTGATGTCTTCGCTTTCTTATTCGATTGGTAAAAACCAAAGAGTAAGCGCAGCGTGGAGCGGCGGCCTTGGTCAAGCAATGAGTACTGCACTTCCGTACTACCCTGTAACAGTTGACTCTACAGCTATTGAGTTGTTTGGTGTAGACAGTGAAGTGGGTGATTACTATATGTGGAACAATGGATATGATAACCCTGTGGCAGTAAGAGAGGGATTGAAATGGAGATCAGAAGAAAAGAGAACCATTGCCAACCTTTCTGTTATCTACTCTCCTATCAAAAATCTAAATGTTCGTGTGAGTGGTGCTTATGACTACATGGATTTCGCTGACTATCGTTACGAACCACAAGATCTTTTCCCAAACAGACTTTGGGGATACGGTGAGGAAAAACCAACATGGACTAATAACTGGTCATCTTCTGTAACTGCTGACTACGTTTGGGACTATAACGAAGACAATAAGTTCACTTTCCTTCTAGGTGCGGAAGCACAAGAGCAATCAGTTAGTCGATATGACAATATCATTTACGACTACGTAGACGGTCCTATCTACGATGATTACGAAACAGACACAACAGTTATTCAGAAGTTTATCGGAACACCAGAATCATGGACATTCGTTTCCACTTTCGCACGTGTGAACTACTCTCTAAAGAACCGTTACTTCGTGCAAGCAGTTAGCCGTATCGATGGATCTTCAAGATTCGGTGCAAACAATCGTTATGGCTTCTTCCCTAGCTTGTCAGCAGGCTGGATCATTTCAGATGAGCGTTGGTTTAACAAAAACAAAATCGTTAACTTCTTGAAGTTCCGTGCAGGGGTTGGTAAATCAGGTAATGCTGATATCCCAGGAAACGCACAGTTTGGCTTGTACTCTCGAGTTGATAATGGTATTACCTACAATGGTGATCCAATCATTTTCCCAACACAACTAGGAAACCCAGATCTTCAGTGGGAAACCACAACTACTTATGATGCAACTCTTGAAGTAGGATTATTAAAAGATCGTTTGAGCGCTACTATTTCTGTTTATCGCAAAGACACAGAGAATGCTTTGATGAACGTAAACGTAGCTCCTAGCACTGGTTTCACTAACTATTGGGACAACGTAGCAACCATCCTTAACCAAGGAGTTGAATTGACTATCACTAGCTACAACATTACTCGTCCAAACTTCGAATGGAAGACAGACTTCAACATTGCTCGTAACTACAATGAACTTGTAGACATCGGAGATTACACTCCAGATGCAGTGAGCGGTGGAACGAATGACTCACGTGTTATCGTTGGTAAGCCGATTGGATCATTCTACTTGATGCAATTCAGCCACATCGATAGTGAATCAGGTCGTCCTGTGTATCTTGATCAAAACGGAAATCAAACTTTTGACTATGATAACAACCAACGTCAATATGTTGGTGATGGTCTTCCTGATGCGATTGGTGGTATTACTAACTCATTCCGCTATAAGAATTGGGATGCACAAATCCTTGCAACTTTCAGCTTAGGTGCGAAAATCTTTGATTCATCAGGAAAGCGTCAATTGGGTGTTGTTACTGACTGGAACATGCGTACTGAATTACTTGACAGATGGCGCCAGCCTGGCGATGATGCAACATTCGCTCGCTTGACATTAGATGAAACAACTTATGATCTACCAAGTGGATTCCCATGGTGGAATACTAGCTTGTTCATCTATGATGCAGACTTCTTGCGTCTTCGCAATTTGGCAGTAGGATATACTTTCAAATTGAAAAAAGAAAGCAAACTTAGAGGTTTGAGAGTAGGTGCTAACGTTACAAACTTGTTCACCATTACTAACTTCCCTGGCCTAGATCCAGAGTTGGTTCGTGACTTTGAAAATGCACAAGACCGTAACTTGAGCCCTAACGTTACTTACTTGACACCTCCACAAGAGCGCAGTTATAACATTTCTATTTCTGCTAACTTCTAATCTCCTGCAACATGAAAAAGTCAATTATATATCTTTCATTATTCCTCTCTGCAGCAGGTTTCACTGGCTGCAAAAAATGGCTAGATGTAGGTCCAGAAAACGTAGTGCTTCAAGAAGATGCACTCAAAACTCCAGAAGACTTACAGAAGCTTTTGATTTCTTGCTACGATGTAGTTGGAAATACAATGGATGGTCGCGTTCAGAACATTGCTGAATTGCTTACAGATAACATGGCTCGCCCATTGAACAACCTAGAACTTACTTCTGTGTATGACCGCGAAGTAAACTTCTTCAATACGACCACAAACAATGTTTACACGGATATCTATAGAGCGATATTCAGATGTAATTCACTTCTTGAAAGCGTTGATTTAATCGATGGTCTATCATCAAGTGATCGTATTCGTATTGAATCAGAAGCCCGTTTCATCCGAGCACTCTGCCACTATTGGACTTTAAAAATATGGGCGCAGCCTTGGGGTTACACATCAGACAACTCTCACTTAGGTATTATCATTCGCGACAATGCCGCTGCTACTCCGCTTGCTAGAAGCACAGTGTCTGAGTCTTACGCTTTCATCATTGCAGATTTGGAGTTTGCTTTTGCTAATCTTCCAGCTAGCAATGGTGCTTATGCAAATCGCTATGCTGCTGCAGCAATGTTGAGCCAAGTTCTTTTCCAAAAGAACGATTACAATGGTGCAGTGACATATGCAAATGAAGTCATCAACTCTGGTTTATACACCTTAGAGCCAACCCTTGATGTTTTCCATGCAATGACCCCAGAATCTCAGGCTACTGCTAATCCAGAAGCAATCTTCTCAATAGTAAGCACGAACACTTCCACTATCGTTGACACACGTAACGAAGGATTCAGAGACAATTACTTCCCTGGTTCTACAGGTGCGCAGCTAAGCTATAGCCAAGACTTGTTTACCATCTTTAGCCAAAGCGGTGTTGATGGACGCAAGACAGCATGGATCGACGAAGCTTCAGGACAATATCAATCTTTGAAGTTTGGTTCGAACGCTGCTGCTTCATTCTTCTTCTCTATTCCGTTGATTCGATTGTCTCACATCAAATTGATACGTGCAGAAGCAATCGCAGAAGCAGGAGGGGATTTAGCAACTGCTATCGAAGACATCAATGATATCCGCGACCGTGCTTTTGGTGTTGGTATTTTTGATGTACCAAGCACCGCAACTGCAAACGATGTTATCTTAGCAGCTAGGGAAGAATTCAGAAAAGAAACCATCAGCGAGGGTCTTCGCATCGATCAGATCAGAAGACTTGGTGCAAAGGGACTAAACATAACTGTAAGAAACGCTCCATGGAACTGTCCTGGAATGGCGATCCAATTCCCAAATGGTGAATTCTCTGGATCACTCTTCATCGGCAATCCTGAAGGAGGTTGTAACTAATTTTAATCAATGAACATCATGAACAAGAAATTAAATATAGCAGCAGTCCTTCTCGCAGGTGCGATGGTATTCGGACTCAATAGCTGCAAACCAGAATCAAAAGGTGAACTCGGAACTGCTTTTGATAAAGTAGCAGGAATGGACGGAACTTGGAAAATCAGCAAGTTTTCGCAGGTTGACTTGAATAATCCAATTCGTGAGGAGCGTGATCTTAGTAACTTCTACATCGTAGATGGCCAAGAACCGCTAGAGTTGACCTTCAACAAAGCAGACCGCACTTATACTGTAGTACCAGGTCCTGGAATCAACTTCTTCGGAGAGTCCGGAACATGGGGATTTGACAATGACGCGGCTCCATCTAACCTTTACCTTTATGGAACAGATACCCTCGAATTTAACTTGGGTGCGATGGTAAGAGAGTTCGATAATAACCTCATTATACAGCTCCCACGCTTTTGCGATGATGGTGCTGGAAATCGCCTTGAAACAGTGATCTATAAATTTGAATTCGTACGTCAATAAAAATGAGCAACATGAAAAAAATACTCTTCACACTTAGCGCAATTGTATGCAGCATGTTGGCTTCTGCTCAATCTGCATATGTACTTCCTTCACCAACTGGTGCTGATGAACCTGTCACTATCTATGTAGACGTTTCACAAACTAATGGTGGATTGAAAACCATTTTGATGAATCACCCAGAACAAGTGAACAACGTTTATCTATGGACATGGATGCCTGCAGATAACGGAGGAAACGGATCATGGGGTGAAAGCAATCAATTCAGAAAAATGACTCACGTATCTGGAATGCTCTTTTCTTTCGATACCATTCCTACCATATTCTACGGTGTAGATGGTCCAACATTCTTTGCCAACGGAATATCTTGTCTAGCTAAACTTCGCGATGGTAATGCTTTCGCGGACGACGGAGCTGGTGAAGCAAAAACAGAAGACTTGAAAATCACCATCATTCCAAAATTGTGTGATGACTTGTACTGTACTTTCCCTGAGTTATCAAAGCCTGAGGA
>JAIXWP010000062.1 GCA_027491215.1 Flavobacteriales bacterium
ACAGCTGCGTACACTTCGTCTTCTTCAGTGTTTGAATAGTCAATGGCCATGTTTTGGATAAAATCATAAGAGCCATTTTGAAGGATGTTCTGTGGCGTATTACTTACCGTCGAAGCGAGAGGCTCCCAGGTTATACCATTATCGGTGCTCTTGTAGATACCATCACCGCTATAAAGTGAGGTAAACGATGTTCCGCTCACAACTCCATAGAATTCCTCCCCTGTTCCAAAATACCATGTGTCTTCATGTCCCGCTCTCTTGTCCTGCACGATGCATGACACGCTGTGCATTTGATGCGGAGCGGTAGATTTATTCCAAGAAGCTCCGCCATCTGAAGAACGCCATAGTCCACCTGAAACACTTCCAGCGAGAAGCACATTTTCATCTTGAACATCGATCGCAAGCGAGCGTGTGCGTCCGCCTTTATTTACGGGACCGCGTGCAGTCCATGTAACGCTTCTATCGTATAATTTTTTTGGTAATCTTTCTGCAAATTCACTCACTGCAGCGCGCATTTCGCGCGGTATTTCACCCGTTGCAGGGTTGCGGTGGCGCATATATTCGAAATACTTTCTACTGCCTGGATTTACACCATAACCTTCCGATTGCGGAAGTGCAGGAGCCTCTTTCTGAATGTTTGAGCAGCCCATACCGAGGCTGATTGCTAATGCAAAGAGAAATTTGGAAAAGGTTTTCATGATTCAAATATAATTGAACTTTTCCCGCAACAGGACTTCGCTTATTATATTCGCATTCACTAATTCCCTATGAAATGACTAAAAAGGTTTTACTCATCATCCTTGGAGTGGTAGTACTCGGTGGAGGCGCACTCTGGTATTTTTTCTCTGGCTCTACTCAGCATACTAAATTAATTCCAAAAGAAGCAATGTTCGTTGTCACCGTGGACTGGGCTTCATTGGTGAAAAAAGCTGATTTGGAAAAACTAAAAGAAATGTCTTGGTATAAGGAGTTGGAGGCACAGAGCAATGAAAGAGATGCTGAGGATAAGGTGGCTAAAGAAATTCTTCAGAACCCCCTTTCTACAGGAATAAATATCATGTCAGATATTTTCTTTTACACGGAGACCTGGAGTGATGCTGAGTTTCAGGTGTTGGTATTTGATGTGAAAGATGCGGCTGATTTGGAAACAACTTTGAAAAAAATAGAGCCGAATCTCTCTGTTCAACTTGGATCGAATTTCCGTTATGCAAAGCTCGACGAACGCCTTACTGTTGCATGGAGCGATAAAGGCGGAACACTTGTTAGATCTGGCTATTATGGAGATCCAGAATTGACCATTACTTATCTGGAGAGAAACTTTAAGCGCCCTTCCGAGAATACAATGGCCGAAGTGAGCGAGTTTATGAACTTCATCGAAAAAGATAATGATATCGCCGTATTTGTAAACGGAAATGGTATTTATGAAAGCACAATGTCACGAACTCGTGGCATGTCTATTTCAGAGTTAGACAACATAAAAATGCTTCAAAATTCTTATGGTGAATTTGCCCTGAATTTTAACGATAATGATGTGCAATTAGATTTCGATTGGTCTACTACTAATCCTGCATTGGAAAAGATTAATTTTATTCAATCATCTGGTCTAAATGATGAAGATTTGCAATATGTAACAGACAGCTCTGTTTATCTCAGTGCCGCTGTGAATCTTAATATCAAGGGCTATTATGATTTTTATAAAACGCTCCCTGACGTTGCGGATGCTATTCTGCAAGTGCAAGAGGAGCTTGGAATGAATGAGGAGCAAATGCTTTCAGTCTTTAGCGGCAAAGCGACTTATGGTTTGACTTCTATTTCTTATGAGATGCCGCAGTTTAGTCAAGAATCATTAGATGAAATGTTTTTTGAATATACTCCGAGTCCAGAACTCAAAACGGTTAGTACCCTTTGGATAGGCAGCAATAACAAAGAAGGATTCAAGAAAATCTTGACTAAGAACTTTTTTCAAGAATCAATGGAGGGTGATTATAAGGGCATTTATTTCATGAATTTGGGTTTTGGTGGATTAGAATATTTTGCAGCTGAAACTCCAAATGGTTTCATGTTTACTAATAATGTGGAGCTTGCTAAGAAAGCAAAGTCAGGATCACTCGGTACTCTACCTAGCGCCCATGCTTCTAGAATGAAGGATTATCCGATGTCTGCATTTATGAATCTAAATCAAGCAGATTATCCAGAAGCAATGAAAACAGGAATGCGCGAGGAAATGGGTCGCGAGTGGATCGGTTTATCGAAGTTTTTGGAGGTTGCAAAGGATGTGGAGATGACAGGAGAGAATTCACATTCTTCAGTAAAATTGAATTTAGTGCAGGGTGAAGGAAACTCGTTGTATCGCATGATTAAGCAAGTGGATACGGCAACAACCTATTACGAAGAACAGAAAAGGAAAGAAAGAGAAGAGCGCGAAAAGATGGAAGAGGAAATGATGCGTCAATATCAAGAGGGAGTGTTCCCGATACCGAATGAAGCAAATCCATTTTAACGAAGTCGTTCCGTCGTTCTTATATGACAGCGCCGATTACGAAAGTGAGGTGTGGGGAAATTCTTTTGTCCTTAACAAAGGAGAATCACACCTTGTGAGCGCATTTTCTGGACGAGGAAAGACAACATTTTTATCGCTCATTTTCGGAGCAAGAAAGGACTTTAGAGGTACTATATTATTAGACAATCAAGACACTAAAGGTCTTGGTTTGAATGATTGGAGCGGCCTTCGTCAAGACAAAGTCAGCATGCTTTTTCAGAATTTGCGTTTGTTTGAAGAGTTGACGGTGAAAGAGAATTTTTTATTGAAAACACAACTGTCCAAAGATTTTCATCTTGATCAAGCAGAGCAATGGTTGGCAGACCTTGATTTGAAGGACGTGTTGAATCGTAGATGCAATACGCTTTCTCAAGGGCAACAACAGCGAGTGGCAATCGTACGTTCATTGTTGCAACGATTTGATTGGCTTTTGCTCGACGAACCATTTAGCCACTTGGATAAGGAAAATCAGCAGCGTGTTTTTCGATTGGTAGAAAAGCGTGTTGCTGAAGAACAGGCAGGCTGGATCGTATCTTCTTTGGGGGATAAGCACGGCTATACGTTTCAAAGGGAGATTGCACTATGATGTTTAGAAAAATATTTTCCAAGCAAATGAAACGCTGGCAGCGAATCCTAGTGCTCGTGAGCTCGTTTGTTGGATTACTACTTATCTGGATATCACTAGCTCTATACTTCGATATTTCAAAAGCTTTGAACGAAACCGAACGTTTATTCGGTGATCAATATTTGGTATTGAATAAACGCGTAAGTGTATTTGGGGCCCTAGGAATGGGCCGTTCGGGATTTTCAATCGAAGAAATAAAATCGGTCGAAGATCTAAAAGGAGTGACCGATGTAGGTGAGTTTGTGAGCAATCGTTTTCGTGCGAATGCCATTGCAGATTTTGGGGATATGGGTCCGTTGCTGAAGACAGAGTTGTTTTTTGAATCGGTACCTGATCGCTTTCTTGACACAAAACCTGCGGGTTGGAAATGGCGGCCAACAGACCCAGACGTGCCGATTATAGTGCCTTCCGATTATCTCGCACTTTATAACTTCGGTTTCGCACCCGGTCAAGATCTTCCTCAAATTTCGGAGTCTGTGGCGAAAATGAGTGCATTCAAAATCTCTATAGAAACGCCTACAGGACCTCAAATTTTTAATGCGCGTATTGGAGGATTTAGTGATCGCATCAATACTATTCTCGCCCCACTGAGTTTCTTAGAATATGCCAATGAGCAATTCGGATTGGGACAGCGCGAGGCGCCGCAGCGCATCATCGTGGCGTCTGATGATATCAGTGCATTAGAAAAATTAATGGGCGAGAAAGGTTATGAAACCAGCGAAGAGAAAATGCAAATGGGTAAAGAAAAATTGATTGCTCAACGCATACTTTCTATCGGACTTATTCTTGGTTTTTTCATTGTAATTCTATCCTTGGGAAGTTTCTTACAAATGACAGACTTACTCATCGCGCGCTCGGATCAGGAGATTAGAACATTAGGATATTTGGGCTATACCTATTCTCAATTATCCAAGAAAATATTTACTCAAATCATTCGCGTGATAGCGATTAGTTTTCTACTTGCTTTCTTAGGCGGCATTGTCCTCCGATGGAAGTTATCTGCATTCCTTGCAGTGCTAGTGGGAGAGCAAAATGTGATTCCAAGCTCACTAGCTATTGTAATCTTATTTGCAATCCTATTGTCCTACGCGGCTTTGGTATATTGGAATATTCTCCGTCAGACAAAAAGAATGCTGGCTTAGTCTAAAGAAAAAAGTGAGTTGATAAGATCAGTCTAGACTTAGCTTATCAACTCACTTAGCAAACTTATTTCTGCAATTCTTGAACGGCTTTTTCAAGTTGTTGATCGCGTCCCTTGCTTACAACTGCTGGAGCATTTTCAACTCTAATATCTGGATCAAGTTGTAAGTTTTCGAGGTATTGACCCTTGTCATTCACCATTCCAACTTGTGGAATTCCGAATACAACTCCATTCTGCAGACCTTCCCACCATACAGCAGTTCCTGTTCCTGGAACAGGCATACCAATCAGTTTTCCTACTCCGAGTTCTTTGTACACATAAGGGAATAAATGTGCGTCGGAGTAATTGCTTTCATTCATTACAACCACAGACGGCTTCGCCCATTTGAACATCGGTTCTTTTCCTAATTTTTGATCGCGAGGAGTCATTTCTAAATAAGGTTTGCCTCCAAGGAAAGTGGCTAGGTCATCATGCAACCAACCACCACCGTTATAGCGCGTGTCTACGACGAGTGCTTTTTTAAATGCATGTTTTCCTAATGCTTGATCATAAACTTTTCTGAAGCTTCCATCATCCATCCCACGAACGTGCACATATCCAACAGTGCCGCCAGACAAGGAGTCAACGATATGCTCGCAATTTTTCACCCAACGTTGATAGAGCAATTCATTTTGCAATCCATAACCAAAAGGCTTCACAATTTCTTCCCAACGCTCGCCGCTTTTTGGATTGAAAAGATTCAACAATGTATTCTTACCACCTTTTCTATTCAATAGCGAATAGTAATTGGTAGTTGGAGTGATTGAGGTTCCATCAATCTTTTCAATCACTACACCCGCCTTGATTTTCGACTCTTTAGTGATGATTGGATTTTTGTCTAACACTTCTTCGATCATCAAACCATTACCTGTATATCCTTCTTTAAAGAAGAATCCAAGCGTTGCGGTCTGATCACCGTTTTCACTAGGGCTCCAATAGAAAGCACCGGTGTGACTAGCATTTAGCTCACCGAGCATTTCACCCATCATGTCGGCGAAATCATAGTTGTTATTTACTGCACCTACTTTTTTCGCATATTCTTCTTTGTAGAAATCCCAACGAACATTATGTAGATTTTTCAAATAAAATTTCTTTTGAACCTGTCTCCAGATATGCTCGAATAGATAAGCTCTTTCTGCATTTTCATTCAATACCATTTCGCCTTTCATAGCAAGTGGCTTGGGCTCACCAGTAGCGATATCTACTTTAGTGATCATTCCATTCGAAATAATAAACAAGAATTTATCCGACGTATCTGCTTGCATTCCACCGTAACCAGTTCCAAGTTTTGCTAGCACTTTCGTTTCTTTTGTACGAAGATCTGTTTGCCATAAATCAAAACCTTTTTCCATTTCGGTTAAATACAAAAGCTTCGAACCATCCTTGGTTACATAGGCGTCTGTCAGATTAGAAGAGTGTATTGTCAAGCGAACTTTACGATCATCGAATCCAGCTAGTTCTAGCTCTAATGGCTTGATTTCAGGAGTTTTTTCATCTTCCTTCTTCTTCTCTTCCTTCTTCTTTCCTTCGTCCTTTGAATTCTTTTCTTCTGCCTTCGCCTTCTCTTCTTCTTCTTTTGCTTTTTCCTCTTTATACAATTCAAATTCTTCTTCCGTTAATTTGAATAAGTCATATGCTTCTTGTGAAAAGAAAGATGCATACATATCCGATTCTGCACCCCA
>JAIXWP010000034.1 GCA_027491215.1 Flavobacteriales bacterium
AAGGAACTTGGTTACTGCAAACAGTGATGTCTGTTGTTGATGTGAGCACATCATTAATCGAAAGATTCAAAGTAGCAACACTATCACAACCAGCCACCGTCAATAAGTTCGCGGTAAATGTTCCTGCTGCATTGTAGTCAGCGCCGTTCCAGTTGTATGGAACTTGGTTGCTACAAATCGTGATGTCGGTTGTTGATGTGAGGATGTCTGTTACAGAAATATTTGTTCTGATTACAGAATCGCATCCAAGTAACGAAACAAGCGTGGCGTCATATGTTCCACTAGTATTCACTAACGCTCCGTCTGGCAATGTATAGCTTTGACCCGTGCAGATTTGCACATCTACTTCCTCAAAATATTCAATCATCTGAACGGTCAGATACTGCGTTGGCCCATCGCATCCGTCAATGCTTGTTTCAAAAACACTAAGCGTGTATGTATCCACATCAGCATTCCATGCCACTGTTATACTATCATTTCCTTGTCCATTCAGAATGACTCCGTCCCCACCCGTATCCCATGTGAAGGTGCTACCATTCCACCCAACCACATGGTAGGTACCAATAGGGTTTGACACGCATACGCTATCCGTCTGAGCCCAAGATGAGCTCAGTGCAGACAGCACTGCGACAAACACTAATATGACACCTAACCGAACGTTCATTCTGTTTTTTTACAAGAAAATATTAGTTGTGGAAAATCGGAGAAGTTGTTGGAGTTGGATTAACAATTACATCAACCGTATCGGTATCAACACAGCCATTCGCGTCTGTTCCTGTTACTGTGTATGTAGTCGTAGATGTTGGATTAGCAGTTACTGTCGGCCCGGTCGTTGGTGTTATTCCTGTTGCTGGACTCCATGCATAAGTCGATGCACCGCTTGCCATAAGTGTCACGCTTTCGCCATCACAAATTGTTTCATTAACACCTGCATCCACAACAGGAAGCGGATTAATTACAATAACCATAGTTGTTGGAATCGCACACTGTCCAGGGTCTGGTGTAAACGTATATGTAACTGTGCCTGGTGTTGCAGTGTCAACAGTTGACGGCGACCATGCTCCTGTAATTCCATTGTTTGAAACTGTTGGCAAAGTTGGTGCTGCAGCGTTTTGACAATATGGGCCAAGCTGAGTGAATACAGGAGTAATTTCTGTATCGATAACAATACTCATGGTCGTTCCTAAAGCACACTGTCCAGGGTCTGGTGTAAATGTGAAAGTGAAAGTTCCATTAGCTGAAGTGTTAATTACTGACGGCGACCATGTTCCAGTTATCCCATTCTGAGATGTAGTTGGAAGTGCTGGTGCTGTTGAGTTCTGACAAAGGGGTCCGAGTTGAGCAAACGTTGCAGTTATTTCTGGATCTATAGTTATATCCAGTGTTACAGGCACAGCACACAAACCAGCTGTTGGTGTGAATGTGTAAGTAACCGTTCCTGCAACGGCAGTATTAATTGTTGCCGGCGACCAAGTTCCAGTCACACCATTTGTAGATGTAGTTGGAAGTGTTGGTGCGGTGCTATTTTGACAAATGTTCGGAATCGCTGCAAAGGCAGGAGTAATTTCCGGATCAATTGTAATATCCATCGTTGTAGGCAAAGCACATTGTCCAGGATTTGGTGTGAATGTAAACGTGAACGTTCCTGCAGTCGCTGTGCTAATTGAAGCAGGAGACCATGTTCCTATAATTCCTTCGTTAGAAGTTGTTGGAAGTCCTGGTGCGCTGCTGTTTTGACAGAAAGGTCCGAGTTGTGCAAATGTTGGTGTCACTTCTGGATCTAACTGTATAGCAAGTTGAATCGGGTCGCCAGGACATCCGTTAGCTTCTTCAATTACTTGAAGAATGTAGGTACCTGGAGGCGTAGTTCCCCAATCTATTTCAATCCTGTTGCTGCTGCCGCTTGGGCCTTGGTTGGTGCTGATCGTTCCTGTGAAGCCCGGTGTGATAATAGTCCACACATAGGTCGATCCTGTAGTACCGGCGCCGCCGTTCTCCGTGTAGTCCACTTGATAAGGCTCGACAGAGCCTACGCAGAGGATTTGAGGAGCACTGCTGTTTGTTTGTGCGTAGGAGCTCACTGCTATCAATGATAGCAGCAGTAGCACTACGAGGTTAAGCATTTTTCTCATGGTAGTATAATTAATCGTGATATATAGGGGTGGTTAAAGTTTCTGGGTTGACTGTCACACAAGCTTGCGAAACACAGCCTGCGCTGAGTGGGAATAGTATTGGTTGCGGTGGCTCAACACCAAAGTTGATTCCGCCTGCTCCATAATTTCCTTGGGCGGCGCCAGCAGGAGTTAAAAATTGATTACTTAAAAAAGTTGGAACACCAAATCCTGGATCGTTCACTAACATTAAAAACACGCGAACAACACCGCTAGGATTTCCAATTGCACTAAAAGGAATCGCAAACTCAAATCCTTTAGTATTATCTCCCACTCCTGTGTTCGCCACATATCCCAATGCCGGCGAAGTATTAGCAGATCCGAGGTAATTATTTGTGTTGCTATTCAAATGATAGAGATCAAAAAATGCATCTCCTGTTGCTTGATTCATTGCAAGTACATAGTCAGGTGCAAACCCTGCATCGAATGTGATGCCGCTCGATAAATTTTCTACAGAATAATAAGGAGCGTTAGTTCTATTGGTCCATGTTGAAAGAGAATTGTGTCCTCCAGTCTCAGAGTCAATGAACATCAATATTCTATTGTTAGAATTATTGACAACTGCTGATGCCACTGCTCCATAAAGAACATCATTCATGTTTTTGACAAATACGGCATCTAGGTTATTACCCGCTCCAAATCCGCTTGCAGCAGGGCCTCCAGAAGATTTCGCGAGCGCGCTACCCCATTGAGGCTCTATAATATTTCCCTCCAAAACAAATGGCGCGACGTTGGAGGACTCCACGCAAACCTCGGTTCCAGCAGGAAGACCTGAAGTTGTAAATATTGTGTTTGTTGAAGGCGGTCCTTGTGAAACACCATCAACAAAAAATTCAAACTGCACTCCATTTCCAGCAACAAAATCCAACATCGTATTCGCACATGGTTCTGTTGGGGTCAAAGTAGGTATTGGAGGCAAGGCAGTAATCGTAACAGTTGTAGAAACGACATATGGCGAACAACCTGCGTTAGCAGGAATGGTATAGTTAATAGTGTACGTTCCAGCACTACTAGCACTTGGATTAATCGCACCTGTTGCCGGATTGATACTTAAGCCCGCAGGTGATGAAGAATAGGTTCCTCCTGTCGTGCCTGAAAATACTGGTAATTGAGAAGCTGTGATATTCGTGCAGAAAGGGGCGCCATTGTAAGAAATGCTTGCGTTTGCATTTGGATAAATTGTTACAGTATAGGTGCTGATTAAAGAATAAGTATCACCGACGTTCACCGTTCCACTTCCGTTTGCATCACAATAAGCATAAGCGCTCACACTTTGAATGATAGGCGAAGTTGTAGTGTTGACGCCCGTTGGAAATAAATTATTCGGTAATACTGATCCCGCAACCGGGGTAACACTTGAGTAAACAATACAAGAATTTTGTGATGCATTCACTGCAGCTTGCCATGTTGCAAGCAACGTCATTGGGCTTCCATTACAAATGTTTTGACTCCTGTTAGTTATAGGAGTATAGTCGCAACAATCAAAGGCAAGTGTTTCTGTAAATGTGCAGTTGGTTGGAGTCGGCGCAAGTTCTTCAAACGTGGCATTGATTACCGCAGTGAGCTGTCCGGTCCATACTCCATCAGCTAATGCAGTACAAATTGCATTGGGGTTGTAGGTAGTAAAAATCGTCCCTGGCACATTAGAAAATGTATTTGGATAAACATAAATTTCAATCTCTGTATTGGAGTTGTATCCAAATGGAAAATCTGTTAGATCAAAAAGTAAGGATGACGAAGCTGGCCCAGGATTAATTGTTTGGCCATCATAAATGATCACACCATCCGCAATAACCGTAATCCAATAGTCTGATGCAGTAGGCGCACCTGGTGGGTTAAAGCAATAACCGGTTAAGTCAATATCCAAAGAAATACCTGTCGCTTCACCACCAATATTGTTACCTGGAATTGTTAAGTAAGCTGAGTTGTTTATTCCACCAAAAGGACTTGATGCAACTACTGCGGAACCGCTAGGAAATGTTTGATCATACACGACTTGTTCAAGTGGTCCACCTGTTTCGCAACAGTCCGGTCCGCCCGCGATTCCCAGATAATCAATAGTGAATGTTCGTGACCCAGAAGAGCAATTAGCCGCAGGCAATGAAAGCGGATTAGGACTGATGGTAAAGATGTTTCCAATGTCAAGCAGATCACAATCATTTGCTCCCGCCACTTGCCATTGACACGTGCTTGCATTCCAAGTAATATCAACTACATCATTAGCATCATTAGGTACACTAGGATGAATGGTGATATTCTGCGATCCGCTTGCAAGAGTTGCCCCTGTAGAGTTACAAACGATTGTCCATGGCAGATTTAAATTTAGTGTATTACAGAAATTATCATTCTCCAAGGTTATTGGCACTCTAAAATCACTACAGTTCTGAGCAACAGCAATAACGTTTCCACTAGGAGTATTAATCGTCATTGTAGCGGCAGAAATAGTGACGTTTGCTCCAAAGATTGTAGCACTTTCAGAACCAAAATTGCCAGTAATTGGTCCCGCTATTGGTGCTCCACTATTTTGTGAAACACCTATTGTTCCGCCCGTTCCATTGAAGCCATCACCAAAACTATCAAAAACATTTAATGTAAAAATTGTACCTACAATATTTGCATTTAAGGGTCCCACAGTAGTGTTAATTGCGCCTCCATTAACCCCCGGTCCCCCGCTAGCAACAATAGCTCCCGTAAGATTACTTACCAAGTTCCATGTAATTTCAGCCGCGTCTGACGAGCCATAATTACCAAGAACATTCATCGTGACAGTGCCGTTACAGCCAGTATTTTCAACTTCGAGGTAATAGGTTTGATTTGCGCAAGCGACATTAGGACTTGTAGAAGTACTCGCGTACTGAGGACAATTCAAAACAACAGAGCTACATGGAGCAGGAGATGTAAAATTTTGTGTTCTCGTACATGTAAGGTCCTCTGAAAAAGTTGCAGTAACAGTACAGGAACCTCCTGTTGGATTTAATGATGGAAGTGAATAAGGGATACTTGTTCCCCATGGCTGCGGAATTGTCACAGAACCACCGCAACTGCTTGACACAGTAAGCACTCCTGAGTTCGGCGGATTTGCAACCGTAATCACACCATTCAAATCAAATGTATTCGTCGAAGGGGAGCACGCAGTGGGTGTAGCTGTCAAGTTGGTAATATTGCAGAGCAATGCACAGTTGGTTGTAGCTGTACTAGTGCCAAGGCTATTAAAGCTAATCGTGCCTGCTTGTCCAGAAAAGTTAGTGAGCAAAACGATGTAAAACTCCCCTGCTAAAGCGTTCGGAATATTAGCTTCTTCAAATGCAGATGCAGAAAAACTACAATCAACATTGGGCGCAATACCTGCAGAAATTTGCGCGCATCCATCTGCTTGTGAAGTAAAAGGCCCCCATAGATTGAAGTCAACATCAATAGGATTTCCAGCAGTGTTTGTTTGAGAAATACTCATATTCAATGCACCTGAATCTTCAATCTGCATATAATACCAAACAGGGTTCGGTGAAGAAAACAAGCAGTTGATTGTTCCTAATCCCGCCTGACCAGTGTTATTGGGGAAATTGTAAGATGTCCCTGTGCAAAAAGGCGTCGCATTTGTACATGAGTCTCCATTCTCATTCGGTGGTGGTGGTGGGCCAGCAACTGTAACGCTGATTGTAAAGGGTGTGCAATCGGGTGTTGGATAAGTATCTACAATGAAGTAATATGTTTGTCCAGCAATTAAATTCACGTTGTTCAATACCGGATTTCCCCCAACACTTGTTGCTGAACCAACGCAGGTTCCTCCGCTTGTTGGACAACCATTCGTGATGAAAAGGCCCGTCCATGTAAGTGTGTTGGACAAAGCAATATTCACAGTTTGGTTTGTGGTAGGTGTAAACTGAAAAAGATAGTCTTCGCCACCGAGATATAGAGAAGTGCAACCAGCTCCACTCAAGACACTATTGCATGCACCGCAAGTTGTAGCATTCAACGTAAATGGGAGTGCGGTGATAGCGGTGGCTGTGTTACAATCTGAACAAGGCCCAGGAGGCGGCAAAGCTTGTGCGCATATTCCAAATGTTCCTCCTGTTCCTCCGCCATACCTCCAAACTCTAATGAAGATAGTGGAACCTGGCACTAATCCAGTTCTCGTGATACTCGACATTCCTCCATTTACACTGTCGTCATCATCGCATTCCAAGAGAGTGAGTGCTGTGCATGTGCCTGTATAAATAGCAATTCCAGAGTCAGTAATGGTTCCGATTTGCGTATCAATTGTGATAGCTCCAGACGCAGGAACCACCACAGAATACCAAACATCACCTGCACTATTCATGAACGCGCAAAGTGGATCCGCAACAGCAGTCGTGTTGGTTGCTGAAACCGTAGTTCCTGTTGTGTAGCTGCAGGTAGTTTGTGCAGTAAGTGCAATTGCTCCACAAGGATTGTCGTTTGCTGGAGCGGGGGGAGGCGGGGCCAAAGCCGTTGCACAAATCCCAAAAGTTCCTTGAAGATCGCCTCCAAACTCCCAAACTCTTATAAATAAAGTAGATCCTGGCGTAAGGCCTGTTCGTGTTATGCTTGACATTGCACCGTTTGCGCTATCGTCATCATCACATTCCAAAAGAGTTAAGGCAGAACATGAAATTCCAGTGTAGAATGCCATTCCAGAATCAGTGATAGTGCCTGTTTGCATATCAACTGTTACTGCTCCAGATGCTGGAACTAAAACAGAAAACCACACATCGGCACCCACATAACTTGCACATCCCGGCGCCGGAACACCTGTTGATGCCGTCGCTGTATTGTTGTTGTAGTTCAGATAGGTGCATGAAGCGCCTGCGGTAAGAGAGATAGGCGAACAGGGATTGTCATTTGTTGGAGGTAATAAAACAGATGAATTTCCAAGTTCCCATGATGTTCTAGTAGCTAAAATATCCGCAGAGAAACTGCA